>DJVD01000170.1 GCA_002440805.1 Chloroflexi bacterium UBA6265 | reverse complement strand
TCCATCACCGCCTGGTTGCGCACGTTCATGGTGGGGATGAAGTACAGGGTTAACTTGCGTTTGGTTTCGTACACGCTAAACACACGCTCGCGATTGCACTGCGGGCAATCGTGCATGATGAACCCCTGAGGCTCGATATAATCCCGGGCGCCGATAATGGGAAGCACGAATAGAACTCCAACACGCAACAAATCGTCTGGCCAAACTGTAGCACCATCGCGGCGGCTACCGCGGGATCGCGGTATGATCAGGTCACTCGATTCGACCCACGGAGCACGCATGAACCACCACCAACACACTGCGCTGGAAACCGACCTCTATCATATCGATGCCGCCTATATCGCCTGGAAAAGCGGCTACGATGGCGAATCAACGTTCGACCTTTTCACGCGTGCGACCCCGTTCGGCGGCGGGTTCATGATCGCGGCCGGGCTGGAGCTTGCAGGGGAACACATCCTCGATTTCCGGTACACACAGGACGACCTCGATTGGCTTCAAACGATCAAGCACTACGATCCCGAATTCCTGCAGGTCCTCGCCGGGTTGCGGTTTGATGGCGAGGTACAGGCGATGCCAGAGGGCGAGATCGCCTTTGCGCACGAACCTATGATGCGCATCACCGCTCCATTTACCGCAGCCATGCTCCTGGAGGCAGGATTGCTGCGCACCATCGGGATCAGCACCTTGCTGGCGACCAAGGCGGGTCGGATTCACCTGGCGGTACAGGGCCGCAACTTCGCCGATTTCGCCTTCCGNNTGGGCATTCCCGGCAGCGGCACCATTCCCCATGCGATTGTGCAGGCATTCCCGGATGAGCAGACGGCGTTCTGCGAGATCGCTGCAATGATGCCCGAGTACACGCTGCTGATCGACACGTACGATGTTGACCAGGGCATCGATAACGCCATCGAGGCGGCGCGGAACGAAACGGCCAGCGGATCCGGGCACCGACTGACGGCGGTGAGGATCGATTCTGGCGACCTGGGCGAATGGGCGAAACTGGTGAAATCCCGCCTGATGGCTGCCAACATGCCCGACGTGAAGGTGCTGGTGAGCGGCGATATCGATGAGTTCAAGGCGAAGGCACTGCTCGATAGCGGCGCGCCGATTGATGGCTTCGGCGTCGGTGGCAACCTCGGGGTTGGCCTCGGTACGCTGGAAAGCAGAGCCGTTGGTGGTGTGATCGGCGCGGTTTATAAACTGGCACACATTGATGGTCCAGGAGAGCAGGATGCGCGCATGAAAATCGCTGGCGGCAAGAGCACCTGGCCAGGTCGGAAAACGGTCTACCGGGTGGGGGCCTTCGACCACGATATCGTGGCGCTGGAAAGCGAGCCTGCACCCGCCAACGGCCGCGCCCTGCTGCAGCCATGGATACAGGGCGGTGAGCTGATCACACCAACTCCACCGCTGAATGAGATTCGTGAGCGGGCGCTGGCAAACCTCGTTGACCTCCCCGACCACGTCAAGGAACTGACAGTATCCCAACCGTACGACCTTCGCTTCAGCGAGGGCATTTCCCGGCTGCGGGCAGAGATCGAAGCCGAACACCAGTTACGGGGAACCTGACCAACGCAAACGACCCGAGAGCATGCTCTCGGGTCGTTTGGTAATTACCGTGTTAATTCGCGACAGCATCGCGGATGAACTCGCGGCAATGCTCGTTCATCGCAACCAGTTGCTCGAAATCGATGTACACCATGTGACCGGTGGGATATTCCTCCATCCGGAAATTACCGCGCACACTCGGATCCAGGTTCATGTGGCTCACGGTGTACTCGGTGGCGTAGTACGGCGTGGCCAAATCGTAATACCCACTGGCCACAAACACCTTCATGTACGGATTCTTGGCCAGCGCCGATCGCAGCGCATCGCTGGTATCCGAATAGCCTTCCTTGGCATCGCCCCAGTTCCACTTCAGGCCACGGATGATGTGGTATTCCACATCGCTTTCGTACCCGAGATCCTGGCGGAAGTACGGATTCAGCACGCTGGTGAACGGCGGGATGATGCCGTTCATGCTGGGATCAAACTCGGCTGTGTCGTCGATTGCATCCTTGTCCCAGGAGGTGAAACGACTATCGAGTCGGCCCACGTGCCGACGTTCGCTGCGCTTCAACGCCTTGCAGAACTGATGGATATTGATGCGGAGGTTGCTTGCCAGCACATATTCCAGGGGCAGGCCCGTGTACTTCACCAGCGCATCGGCAACCTGGGCCGCATGTTTGTCTGTGATGCGGTCGCCCAGGCTGAGCGCCTGTACATAATCGCTTTCGACCCAGGCCTCCACTTCATCGAGGAACTCGCGCACCGGTTTTTTCTTCAGGTTCTTGTCCACCAGGCCGTGATACCAGGCGGTGGCGGCATAGGTCGGCAAGAAAAGTTGATACGGCAGATCGTTACCGAGGGTAAACCGGGCAGTCTGCATATTGAGGATGCTGCTGATGAGGATGATGCCATTGAAGGCCATGCCGCGATCAATCAGGTATCCTGCCAGGCCGGCGCTGCGGAAGGTGCCGTAGCTCTCCCCGGCCAGGAACAGCGGGCTGCTCCAGCGGGCATTGCGCACGAGGTACATACGGATGAACTCGCCGACGGTGGCGATATCGCCTTCAACTCCCTTGGCCTTCTCGGCCTCTTCGTCGCTAACAGCGCGGCTGAAACCGGTATCCACCGGATCAACGAACACGAGGTCGGTCTCGGTGAGCCAGGTATATTCGTTATCTACCAACTTGAACGGTGGCTTTGGCATGCCGCCATCGGCAAGCATCTCCACGCGCTTCGGCGCCACGCCGCCCATGTGCAGCCAGACCGTGCTGGAGCCGGGACCGCCGTTATAGACGATGGTGAGGGGCCGGTTGCCGATATCATCGACACCGTCTTTGGTATAGGCAACATAGAACAGCGTCGCCTTGATCTCACCCTTATCGTCCTTGATTGGCATCAGGCCTGTGGTGGTGGTGTAGTTCAGCTCGGCCCCATTCGCCGTGATACTGTGTTGCTTCACAATCGGATCGGCCGGCGGCTCAATCGCGGCGGGTGGTGTGGTTTTCTGTTCCGTGGATTCGGTCATTCGTACCTCCATGGCCATGTTCGGCCCGATTACTGTGACGTCAGTGTATGGCGATTCCGGCAAAACAGGAACACCCAACCAGGATGGGGTGACGGGTTCGATTTGACGTCGCTAACCACCACCCTCCCCCGCCAGTATCGGTAAAATGGACCCAGGGACCGCAGATCGTTGAACCGGAGAAAGCATCGTGGCAGACATCAAGATTGAAGGCAGCAGCCTGGTGGTGACGATGCAGGGACTGCGGCGACTATGGACGCTCAAGCGGGAGATCAGGATTCCGCTAACCCATGTCCGCAGCGTGCGGCGCGATCCGGATGTGCGCATGAAGTTCCCCAAGGTATGGGAGAAGCGGATGGGCACAAACCTGTTCCGCACGTATTACGGCGGAACGTTCTCCCACCGTGGCGAGAAGATCTTCTGGGATGTGCGCAGGCCAGGCAACGCCGTGGTGATTACACTTGCGAACGAAAACTATCAGCACCTGATTGTGGATGTTGGCGATCCTGAGCGCAGGGTGCGTGAGCAGAATCGGGCGATCAACAAGATTGCCTGACGCGACCTCGCGAAAAACAAAACCACCCCAATCCGGCTGGATCGGGGTGGTTGCGCTGCCATTTTAGGCGAGCAGGCGCTCGGCACGTTCGCGAATCGCGGTTTCGATCGTGCTCTGGAACGGCTTGGCCGCCCACGGGAATTCAGCATCAATGCGAACATCGTTATCGGAGACAGCGAGATCGCCGCTGATCTTGAAACCCATCGCTTTAAAGGCGAAGCTGCCACCATCGTCGTGCCAGTTCTCCTCAAGGTCGCTCACCTGGCTACCATAGTTTTCCTTCACGGATGCCAGCATCCCGTGAAGGCGAGTAAGTGCCTCGGTCTTGCCGAGAGAGTGCGGAACGGTGATATCGGTTTTGGGCATGGAATTACTCCTGTTGGTGCGGCCATGTTGCTGCTGACTGTATGGTACCGCACCAATCGAACCCGATGCGCCCACCTACTCGATCGCCACCGGCACCCCACCGACGGGACTACTGGGATTGGCATACTCGGATTTCACCATCCGGCCGGCATGGTAACCGGTGCGTCCGGCTTCTACCCCCATCCGCATCGCCCGCGCCATCGCCACCGGATCGTTCGCACGGGCAATGGCGGTATTCACCAGCACGGCACTGGCCCCCAGTTCCATTGCCAGCGCGGCATCGCTCGGCACGCCTATACCGGCATCTACCACTACCGGCACACTGACTGCATGGAGAATGCGCTCGATGCTCTTCCAATCCTGCATGCCCTGGCCCGAACCGATTGGCGACGCCAGCGGCATCACCGTGGCGGCCCCTGCTTCTTGCAGACGTAAAGCGCCAACCAGGTCAGGCGAAGTGTAAGGCAACACCACGAAACCCTCGGCAACGAGGATCTTGGTNNGTACCGGTGGCTTCCCGCGCGAGACGCGCCATCTTGACGGCATCTTTCACGGTATAGGCACCGGCGGTATTCGGCAGGAGTTTGTAGCGCGAGAGATCGATCGAATCGAGAATCGACGGCTCGTTGCCATCCAGGTTCATGATTCGAATGGCCACCGTCACCATCTCGGTGCCGCTGGCCTCCAGCGATGCCGCCATCGAGGCGTTGTCTGGATACTTGCCGGTGCCAACAAACAGCCGCGAGGTAAATTCGTGGCCGGCAATGATGAGGGGATCGTGATCGCCGCCGGATACGGCCCGCACCACTTCCACGCGATCCTCATCGCGGATGTTGAATTCGTCCCAGCGATCGCGCGGCACAACCTCATCGTTCACTGCCACGGCCACCGTTTTTGGATCGATCCTGCGCTGCTTCAGGTACATCGTGATGGTGAGCAGGCTGCAACTCATGCCGCCGAAATCGTTCATGTTTTTCGTACTGTCGTTGGTCATCGTGTGTGTCCTTCCTGTACATATGTTGTCGTGCCCACGTGCCAGATTTCGCACATTCCCCGCAGGGTGGACGCTATGTCCGGCGATCGGCTTACCGCGCGGATACAGGCCACGGAGCGTATGCCTGCGGCTCCAATTGCCTGGATCGAATCCTCATCAATCCCGCCGATGGCCGTAATGACCGGTTCATCGACATCCATCCGCATCATCAGCTTCAGGTGTTGAAGTGCGGCGATGCCGCGACCGGGTTTCCCGGGATGGGATTCGCTGGCGAACACATGCCCAAACACCAGCTCACGTGCGCCCGCATCGAACGCATCCGTCGCCTCATCCAGGGAATGCACCGAATAGGCGTCGGCAACATGGATTTCCGCCAACCACTGCGTAGACAACCACAATCCGCAGCCCGGATACCTGGCGACAAGCATTGGCCGATTGTGGATCAAGGGCGGGAGCAAGAGCGAGGTGACTCCTGCGCGCTCAATAGCCAGCAGGTAGGCGTTCAACAGGGACTCCACCTGGTCATCGGTTGCAGATGGCATGCGAAAAGCGACCCGCAGTGCCTGGTTTGGAGCCGATCTGACAAATTCGGTAAGTACATCCAGTTGCCTCCCTGGCGAGAGATCCGGATCGGTGACATAGGTGATGCAGAGTCCGTTTGAAGAAAAGCCGGCCACATCACACCTCCCCGTACAAAGCAAAAGCCGCGAATCTCGAAGTGAGATCGCGACAAACCATGCGTTATGCGTGGGTTCTCACGTCTCCCTCCGCCGGCATTACCCGGTTCAGGTTCCAAGGGTGTAGTCTCAGCCCATGTGTGGGCACCCCTGACGCTGTATCGTTATCCTAACATGGAACATTGGTATTGCTCTGGAGGAATCATGCGTTCATCTCTATCGGCCTTATTGGCGGCGCTGATAGCGTTCAGTCTTGTGCTCTCGGCCTGCGCCAGTGAATCGACGCCTGCCGCCGAAGGTTTCGACTGGTTCGATACGCAGCCGTGGGAACTGCCTGGCGATGCCGTAAAAATGCGGGTCGACAAGGTCCACGATGGCGACTCCCTCAACCTCACTGAGCCGGACGATGACTGGTACGAGCAGTACCGGCTCATCGGCATCCAGGCACCGGAGATCCAGGGCTACCGCGATGAGGAATGCTATGGCCCGGAAAGCGCCAAATTCCTTAAGGAACTGCTGCCAGTGGGCACCATTGTCTGGGTGCAGCAAGATATCTCCGACAAGGATCCGAACGGCCGCTACCTTCGCCACGTCTTCGTGCAGGATGAGGACACCGGCGACTACTTCCTGCTCAGCGAAGTCATGGTGCGTGGCGGCTACGCCCGGGCACGATCATACAAGCCGGATGACCTTTACGATGATGTGCTGAAAGAGGGCCAGGATTACGCCACCGAGAATCATAGCGGTATGTGGACCTGCGATGAATGGGAGCATCTGATCGATGACTGATTTTGCTGTCCCACCCCTGGTTGGAACTGAACGTGAGATGTTGATCGCCTTCAACAACCAGCAGCGCGAAGCGATGCTGTGGAAACTGGAAGGATTGAGCGATGCCCAACTGCGGCAGCTCCACCCGGTTACCGGCTTCTGCCTGCTGGGCCTGCTTAAGCATCTCGTACGGGTGGAACGCATCTGGTTCCAGGGTCGGGTGTTGGGAGAACCCGTAGCAGGCGAAGCGAATGACGACACCGCATGGGTGCCAACCGGGGATGAAGCCTTTGCAGTGTTGTCCCAACAGTATCGCCAGGCATTTGGGCGATCGAATGCGATTGCCGAATCGTTGCCGCTGGACCGCACCGTCGCAGTCACAAGTGCCACGTTTGGTCCCGTGAGCCTGCAATGGGTGCTCTATCACATGATCGAGGAAACGGCCCGACACCTTGGCCATGCCGATGTCATTCGCCAATCGATCGACGGTGCCACTGGAGTAAATCCGGCCTACGAACAGACACGGGCTGCAGTCGGCTCGCACCCCGAAGGACCTCGCCATGAACAACGATCGTAATGTCGATACCGTCCTTTCCGGCGATGAAAAGGAACTGCTTCTGCTCTTCCTGAACAACCAGCGCGAAATTATCCTGTGGAAGCTGGATGGGCTTACCGATGAGCAACTCCAGCAGCGGCATCCGCCGTCCACCCTCACGCTCATCGGCATCGTGAAGCACCTGACCCGTGTCGAGGGTTCGTGGCTGCAGCAGGACCTGCTGGGCCCGGACGTGCTGATGCTCCCCCAACCCGCCAACGAGTGGGGCCTGGAACCGGGTGATACGTGCGCCGATGTGATCGAGAGCTATCGGCGCACATGCGCCAAAAGCGATGAGATCGTGTCGGCCCTGCCGCTGGAAACCGTGCTGGCCGATCCCCATCCACTCCAGGCAGGCGTCACCCTGCGCTGGGCGCTGTTGCACATGATCGAAGAAACCGCCCGTCACCTCGGCCAGGTCGATTTAATCCGCGAATCGATCGATGGCATGGTGGGCCAGAATTCACGCTTCCCATAGGCTGTCGGAGGTTCATCATGAGCACAGATTCCAGGTTCCAGCCCCCATTCAGGGGAAGCGAGAAGGATGTCCTTAAAGGCTTCCTGCAATTCCTGCGCGAGACGGTGATCCGGAAGTGCGAGGGGCTCTCGGACACCCAAATCTCATCGACCCCAACCGTGAGCAGCATGAGCCTGCTCGGCATGTTGAAGCACCTCACGATCGTGGAACGTTACTGGTTCCAGGGAGTGTTCCTGGATGCCGATGTCGATCTGCCTTGGTCAGAGGAAGATCCCGATGGCGACTGGCGTACCCACGAATCCGACACGGCGGAAAGCGCGATCGCTGCCTATGCTGCCGAATGCGAAATTTCCGACCAGATCCTGAGCGAGCATGAGCTGGACGAAGTGGCTGCCTGGGCGACTTCGGAAGAAGAGCGCCGATCGCTGCGGTGGATACTGACGCATATGATCGAGGAAACGGCGCGTCATGCCGGCCATGCAGACATCCTGCGGGAATCGATTGATGGCGTCACCGGCGAGTAATTCCATTGCCATCGTGCCAGGGGAGCGATCATGAACATTCGTATCGGGCTGCAACTTTACTCCGTGCGTCAGTCGCTCGCGGCTGATCCGTGGGGAACGCTGGAGGCGATCGCCGCTGCCGGATATACCACCATCGAAGCGGCAAACCACGATGCCATGAACGATCCCGGTGTCGGGTTTGGCGTATCAGCATCCGAGTTCCGAACCAGGCTGGATGAACTCGGGCTGTCGATAGCGGGGTGCCACATTAATCCGTTGGATATCGGCATCCTGCCTCGTGCGTTCGCATACCAGGCGGAGCTGGGCAACACGGACTTTGGCTGCGATATCGAGTTCTTCCCATACAATGATCGCGATTACATTCTGCGGCGGGCGGAAACCTTCAACCAGATTGGCGCACTGGCGAAATCGCACGGCATGCGCTTCTACTATCACAACCATTTCCAGGAGTTCCAACGCTGCGGCGATCAGTATGTGTACGAAATGATCATGGAGCATACCGATCCGGAGCTGGTAAAGATCGAGATGGACACGTACTGGATGTACCGCGGCGGGCAGGATCCGCTGATGTGGATGGAACGGTATGCCGACCGGGTCATCCTGCTGCACCAGAAGGACTTCCCGATTGAAAGCCCCCAGCCACTCAACCTCTTCGATGGCGTGTTCAGCCCGACCGAAGATATCGATATCGACAACTTTGTCGAACGCAAGGATCCCCGCTGCTTCACCGAGATCGGCACAGGTGTTTTGCCGATTCAGGACATCATCGATGCCGCGGCGGCACTCCCGCACCTCGATTACCTGATCCTC
>DJVD01000002.1:7451-9568 GCA_002440805.1 Chloroflexi bacterium UBA6265 | reverse complement strand
ACCCAGCATTCCAACGAAATCGGCGCTGCGCTGATGACGATGAACTTTGCCTATGAGATGGCCACCGCCACGGATCCCGATTCACTGCGCATGCTGGAAGAATCCATCATGTTGCTGGTGCCGAGCCACAATCCGGATGGCATCAACCTGATTCACGATTGGTACGATCGCATTCGCGGCACCGAGTACGACGATGCCGAACTGCCGTTCCTCTACCACCCATACACCGGCCACGACAATAATCGTGACTGGTTCATGATGACGCAGGCGGAAACGCGCCTGTTTGTGGATTTGCACAACCGCGAGCACCCACAAGCTGTGTTTGATATGCACCAGATGGGCCGCAACGGCGCCCGGTTCATGGTGCCGCCGTTTATCGATCCGCTGGATCCAAACCAGGACCCGATCATCCAGCAGGGATTTGCCAGTTTGGGCTCGCACATCGCCCAGCGCCTCACGGCCGAAGGCAAGAAGGGCGTGGTCACTAACGCGATCTTCGATAACTTCTCGCCATCGCTGGCCTATGGCAACTACCACGGCAGTGTCGACCTGCTCAGCGAAGCGGCGAGCGCCAAGCTCGCCACATCGGTTCAGATTAAGGAATCGGAACTGACGGGCGAATTCGGATTCGACCCAAAGAAGCGCAGTTGGAACCACCCGCTGCCCTGGGAGGGAGGCGAATGGAGCCTCGCCCAGGTGGTTGAGTACGATCGCGTCGCCGCCCGCGCTTTCTTCCATCACCTCTCCGTGTTCCGCACCCAGTGGTTGCGCGATTACGCCAGGGTGAACCGGGGCCGACTGGAAACCGACGAGAAGCCCTACGGATTCGTTATCCCCCAGGATCAGCGCGATCCGGGATCCGCTGCCGAGTTGCTGGAGATTTTGCAGCGCGGTCTTGTGGATGTGGATGTGGCTACCGAGGAAATAACCCTCGATGGCGTCACCTGGCCTGCTGGCACGCGCGTCGTCTCGATTTCTCAGCCAGCTGGCGACTTTGCCAAGACGTTGCTGGAAACGCAAACATACCCCGACCTCCGCAAATGGAAGAACGGTCCGCCAATACCGCCGTACGATGTGGTTGGCCACACCCTGCCGCTGCAAATGGGTGTGCGTGTGTTCCCGATTGAGCAGCCGCTCGATAGCAATCTCGCATTGCAGCGAGAAACGGCCCCGATTGCGTACACCGGCCGCATCACCAAATCGGAATCCGCACGTGCCTGGGTGCTGGACGAGCGCCAGAACGCATCGGTAGCTGCGGTAATGGATCTCCTTGCCGAAGAGATCCCGGTCTATCGCGCCCGTGAGGCCCGACCCGACCAGGGTATCCGCACCGGATCGATCATTGTTCCGCTCAATGATCGCTACAGTGAGGCGTTGCAGGAAATCGTTGAGATCGGCGGGACCGATGCCTGCGAGATCAACGCCGTCGACGAATTGGCCGTGTACCGACAACAGCCCGTGCGGTTGGGGGTGTATCGTCCCAATGTTTCGTGCATGGACGAGGGCTGGGCGCGCTGGGTGCTGGAGGAATTCGGTTTCGAGTACACCACGCTCACAACCACCGATATCAAACAGGGCGATTTGCTATCCCGCTTCGATTGCATCCTCGTGCCGCATATGACGGCCAAAGCCATGCGCGAGGGACAGCCAGAGAAAAACGCGGATGGCAGCAAGAATGTGCCCGAATACGTCGGCGGGCTCGGCCTGCAGGGCATGGATGCCCTGCGTACCTTCGTCACCGATGGCGGCACGCTCGTAGGCATCGATGCCAGTACCGATGCCCTGACGCAGGACCTGGCCTTGCCAGCCAGCAACGCGCTGGCCCGGTACAAGAACGACGAGTTCTACTGCCCGGGGAGCCTCGTACGCGTGGTGGTTGATAATCATCATCCGCTCGGCTATGGCCTGCCGCGGGAACTGCCGGTGCTGTTTATGAATAGCGTTGCATTTGATGTTTCCAGCAAGGATGCAACCTCGGTGGCGCAGTATCCGGCTACCGATCCGTTGCTGAGCGGCTGGATGTTGGGCGCCAGGCACCTGGAGCGCAAGAGCGCACTGGTGGATGTGCGGTTTGGCGAAGGCACGGTCGTGTTGATTGGGTTCCGGCCATATTTCCG
>DJVD01000002.1:0-7423 GCA_002440805.1 Chloroflexi bacterium UBA6265 | reverse complement strand
CGCAACTGCGGATCGCCTCTTTTGCGTTACCTGGTCTACAGCGATTGCTGCATTCGTGCTCGGGTGCGATCGGAGGTCACATCCTTCGCCAGCATCAGGATGGCGCCGAAGCCCCACACAGTCACCAGGACCACCACAATCACATTCAGGAACGGCACTGGCGCCATCCGCAGGAAACCGATAATGATGGTGCCAATAACCAGGGCAAACAGCAGGAAGCCGCGGCTACCATCGCGCCACGAACGCGGCAGGATTGATCGGCCGATGGTGATCCCCACGACAATCTGCGTGAGATAGAGCGCTACCGGGTAAAGCACCAGCATCAGCAGGCCAACAGGGAGCAGGAAGACGCTAATCAGGGCCAATACGGCCAGGAGGGGAATGATCACCAGCCCCAGGATTCCCCAGATTCCCGCGCCCATCACGCCGGCGGCATGATCAGCGGCCCGGTAGAACACGCGCGGAGCCAGGGCGATGAGCAGGCCGCCGGCCACCAGGCTCCACACCAGCCGCAACATCTGGCCAAAGGGTGCGAGCGCGCCATCGCCCACACCAGACCAGGGCGTCTCGTTGGTTCGTTGGGTCGTGCCGTCGATCGATGTGTTCACATGGATGTCGGCATCGGTCTGGCTCTGGTAGTTAAAATCATCGCCAATCGTGGCTGTTTCCCCTAACGTAATCCGATCGGCCTGCAATTCGACGTTACCGCTGACAGCGCCATCCTGCTGGTAGAGCAAGGTGGAGCCGTAGAGCTTGCCGTTGATGCTGCCATCGATTTCCGCCTGGGCGCCGAACACGGTGAGATCGCCTCCCACATAGGCATTGTCCTGCAGTTCCAGCCGGCCACCGGTAACCACAACATTGCCCCGCACGGTACCTTCCAGCCTGGCGATCCCGCCAACCACGTAAAGCGTGCCGTCGATCTGGCCACGGATTGTGGCCGTGCCGGCGAGCACATGCACGCTGCCGCCAACGTTGCTATCGAGCGTGGCATTGGCCGCTGCCAGCGATACATCGCCATCGACATCGGCCGTGATATCGGCCTCGAATGCCGCCACGTACAAATCGTTTTCGATGCGATTGCCCGAATGTTCCACGGAGAAACCTGCCGAGAAGGTTGAGGCACCAACAAATGTGGGCGCGGCGATTCCGGCAAGCATCAGCACCATAGCAAAGGCGATCAGGCCCAGGTTTCGCCCCCGACGCGACGTGGTGTGCAGAACTGAACTCATGAAATCCTCCCCCGAGGTATCGATTGCGGTGTTATCGACTGGAGACAGTTGGCATCAAGCCACCACGTTTGCGATGGACAGTGGTGTAGACCATGCCCGAATCGCCCGCCTGGATGTGCCGGTTGGTTCCTTGTGAAATCAACACGATGCTGCCAGGCAGCATCGGAACTGGCTCGTCGTCAATGGTTATTGTGCCAGAGCCGCGCAGGCAGGTGACGATGACATCCAGCGCCCGGTTCACGTGTGGCGCAATTTCCTCGCCACCGCGCAATACCAGCACGTTCATATGCAGGTCATCTGTTGATGGTTGCCAGATATTGCGCCCGTGGTCTTGTGGCACCTGGGCCAGGTGGAACTGATCGATTGTCATCACAATTGGTCCGCCACGTCGCAGAGCGCATCGCTTAGCGTGGTCCAGCGAGCCGGCTTGAACATCCATTGGGACACCACTGATCGGTTGGCAAACACGGCCACACCCAGTTCGCGAGACGGATCCATCCACGCCAGCGTGCCTGCGAATCCCCAGTGCAGGAATGTTGCGGGTGAAGTCTTTGTTCCGGTCCAGTGGCGCGGCTTGGTTCCCTTGATTTCCCAGCCAAGCCCCCAGAACCCGGGAGTCCAGTGGGTGTACATGCTTTCCACGCCACCTTCGAGCCCGTTTACCTGGTCGGTTACCATCTCCCGTTTGGCGTTTTCAGACAACGGAGATTGCTCCCGCGGCAGGAATGACGCCCCGAAGCGCACCATATCCTCCGCCGACCCGTAATATCCTCCCCAGGGCAGGCCGCTCGATCGCCACCAGGGTGAGTTGTAGGATTCCCGAGCGGTTCGAGGACTGCCCGGATCCTGCAGGGTGGCAATGCGGTCATCATAGGCCGATCCCGGGGCGAGTATGATGTTACGTAATTCCAGAGGATTTAGTATCCGCTCTTCGGTCAGGGTGAGGAAGTCCTTGCCGGTCAGGCTCTCGACGGCCCGCGCTGCGATGCCGGGACCAATATTGCTGTAACGCAGTCGTTCGCCCGGTGCTGAGGTTAAGGGCGTTTGCAACATCGCATCGATCTGGTCGTCGCGGGAGGGGAGGGGGATACGATCATAGATCTCGCTGTCGATGTTCTCTGGCAGACCGCTGATATGGGCCAGCAGTTGCCGGAAGGTGATATCGTCGCGCCGCGCTTCCAGCATCGCGTTGGCCTGCAATTTGTCGACATGCGCGCCGAACTCGTGCAATACGTCCACCACCGGCGTATCAAGCTCGAGCAGGCCCTCGTCGCATACCGAGAGGATAGTGGCCGCCGTGATCGGTTTGGAAAGCGATGCCAATCCGAACAGGGTGGTGTCATCCACAGGCACACCGGGCCGGGATTCGCCGGCGTGGCGGACGGCGGCGATGTTGCCACGATGCCAGATGGCGATCGATGCACCGCGCACTGCGCCATCGGCTACCCACGAATCGATCTCGCTCGCAACACCTGCAAAATCCATCAGTCAATCCTGCCTTTCCCTTGGTCCTATTGTGATGCGTTTGCCCATATGCCGCCACAGCAACACACCGCCATCGCCAGATTTCCCGGTTACAATCGAGGTTATGAATGAGACGGCTTGCCGCCGCCCGCATATTCGTTGTGAGGTGAATCGTATGACAGAGAAGCCACGTGTAACCGTTGTTGATGATTACGCCGCCATGAGCCGACTCGCCGCTGATCGGGTGGCAGAGGTGGTCACTGCGTACCCTCACGGCGCCATCACCGTGCCTACCGGTTCAACCCCGGTTGGTATGTACAACGAACTGGTTAGGCGCATCACAACAGGCGAACTCGATTTCGCGGGCGTGCAGGTGTTTTGCCTCGATGACTACCTGGGCCAGACGCCAGACGATGAAGCCAGCCTCACCAAACTTCTGCTGCGCGAGTTCCTGCTGCCTGCCAACATCCCGATGGAGAACGTGCATTTTATCCCGACAGTCAGTGACGACCCCGCTGCGGCGGCCGCCCAATACGAGGCGGATATCTCCGCTGCAGGCGGCCTGAAGTTGGCCGTGATCGGTCTCGGCCCGAACGGCCATGTTGCTTTTAACGAACCCGGATCTGGCCCGAGCACGCGCACCCGCGTGGTTGATCTCACGCGCGAGAGTCGGGATCAGAATGCTGCCTACTACGAAGGTGCGGAAATTCCGGCCCAGGCAATCAGCATGGGCATTGGCACCATCCTCGAGGCCGAACGCGTGGTGATGATCGTGAGCGGTGATTCCAAGGCCGAGATCGTCGCCGAGATGGTGAACGGTTCGATGACCGATGACCTGCCCGGTTCCTGGATTGGCCTGAAGGGCGAACAGGCCGAACTGATCGTGGATGCCGCCGCTGCGGCACGGCTGTAGCGCTCTATACAAGCTGATATACAGAAGTGGGCGCCACCATGGTGGCGCCCACTTCTGCTTTTTCCGGCTGACTGAAATTAGTTATCTGGCCAGGGCGTACAGCGCAATACATACCAGCACCGTGCCGACGATAATCAGGATCGCCAGCGCTGAGGCTATTCGTTTACGCTGTTCGTCGCTCAGGTTCTCGCGCCAATCGCCTTTTTCACGATCAGGCATCCGCGCCGATGCGTTCGATGCCGCCGCATTTTTCCATTCCTGCCAGCTGATCAGTTCCTGCCGCGCTTCACGTTCCTGTTCGAAGCGGAGGATCTTGTCTGCCAGGTGTTCCGGTTGTAGTTCGAACCAGGCAAAGTCGTACGGGCTCCAGTGCTTCTCAAGGTCGCGCACGGTGTTAAACGCGCCGTGCTCTTCCTTTTCAGCAGATGCCAGTGCGTTCTGATACGCCTTCTGGTCGCGACGAATGCAATCGGCTAATTCACGATGCAATCCTTCGAAGGTTTGACCGGCGTATTCGGGATGCCACTCAAACTTCCCGGTGTTGATCGGAGGTGAGGTGTCGTGTTGATCCGGCACGTTCGCTGGGCCTCTTTCCTAGCTGAATGGAGCGCCTTCGTACACCATATCGCGGGTACGCGCTTCGATTTCGTCGGGTGTAATTGTGCCACGTGCAAGACCCTGCTCGTATGCCTTGGCAGCAACGGCGGCAGCCACACGCGGTGCAACTCGCAGATCAAGGCTGTCTGGAATCAGGAACTCCGGATTCAGCCTGGCATTCGGGACGAGCGCGGCGATAGCTTCGGCAGCAGCGATCTTCATTTCGTCCGAAACTTCCGTTGCTTTCACATCGAGGGCACCACGGAACACACCGGGGAAGGCCAGCGAGTTGTTTACCTGGTTCGGATAATCCGATCGACCGGTGGCCACTGCAAAGGCGCCGCCTTCGAACGCATCTTCCGGCGAGATCTCGGGATTTGGGTTGGCAAGGGCAAAGATGAGTGGATTCTTCGCCATGGTGCGCACCATTTCGGTGGTGAGTGTCTTTGGTGCCGAGAGGCCAATGAACACGTCAGCGCCCACCAGCACATCTGCCATCGAGCCCTGTTTCTTTTCCAGGTTGGTGATCTCCGCAATTTCCTGCTTGTACCGACTCATACCCTGGGTGCGGCCATCGTAGATAGCGCCAATTCGATCACAGAGGATCACATCCTTCACGCCCGATTTCATCAGCAATTTGGTCACAGCCATGCCGGCAGAACCGGCACCGTTGACCACAATGCGCATGTCACCAAGATCGCGGCGGATCAGCTTGCTGGCATTCAGCATCGCAGCCAATACGACGATCGCGGTGCCGTGTTGGTCGTCGTGGAATACCGGCATTTCGAGGGCGGCCTTAAGCTTCTCTTCGATCTCGAAGCANNACGGCCCGGGCCACGATGGCATCGGGGTCGCGCTCGGCCATGCACAGCGGGAACGCTTCCACGCCTGCCAGCGAGCGGAAAAGGGCGGCCTTGCCTTCCATTACTGGCATGGCTGCCTGCGGGCCGATATCCCCGAGACCCAGCACCGCGGAGCCATCGGAGATGATTCCTACGAGATTGCCCTTGCCCGTGAGCTCAAATACCTGCGAAGGATCATCGCGAATGATGTAGCTGGGAACCAACGCCGCAGGTGGCAGGTAGAGCATGTTGAGGATGTGATGATCGCGAATCGGCACCTTGCTCACGATTTCGATGATGCCGTGATGGCGCTCCCGCAAGTCGATCGCTTCGTCGACAAAGCTGTGGCTATCGCCATTGCCGCGCAAGCTGGGGCGCGGCTTCTCCAGACGGCCTTCATACACATACCGCAGCGTATTTTCTGCAACTTCTTCGGGGGTGATATTGCGGGTGGCCTCGCCCGTTTCGATCGCGGATTTCACGACCGACGCCGCGATTTGGGGAGCAACCCTGAAGTCAAAGATATGCGGCACGATGTGATCAGCATGGAGCTCATCGGGCTTCACCATGTTGGCAAGTGCGCGGGCCGCGTTCAGCAACATGCTGAGGCGGATATTGCGGGCGCCGCAATCGAGCAAGCCGCGGAAAAAGCCGGGGAATACCAACGATGAATCGAGCATATTGGCGTAATCGCTGCGACCGGTTGCAACCACTTTGGCACCGCCGGCGCGGGCCATTTCTGGTGAGATTTCCGGTGTCGGCACCGCCATCGCCAACACAATGGGATCGTTGGCCATGCTGCGGATCATATCGTCGGTCACGATATCGCCGGTACTGAGGCCGATGAACACATCGGCATTCTTCAGCATTTGCGCCAGGGAACCCTTACGCTCGTCGTGATTGGTTTCCTTGGCGACATAGGCTTTGGCCCAGTTCATTCGGTCAGGGCGGTAGTTGTAAATCGCGCCTGCGCGATCGCAAACCACCAGGTGCTTTGCTCCCGCCCGGGTGAGGAGACGGGCGACACCCACGCCGGCAATACCGGCACCAGCAAGCACGATGTTTGCTGTTGCCAGGTCCTTACCGACAATTTTGAGGGCGTTGTACAGCGCACCGAGCGTGAGGATGGCGGTGCCGTGATGCTGGTTGCTAAACACGGGGATATTGGCGGCACGCTCCAGGTTTTCGGCAATGGTGAACGCGCGCGGCGATGCAATGTCATCAAGGCAAATCGCGCCGAACGTTGGCGCCATGGCTACGCCGGTTTGCACGATTTCATCGATCGACGTGGTATTGAGCATCAGCGGGAAGGCATCGACACCGGCGAACGTCTTGAAGATCACCGATTTGCCTTCAGCCACCGGCAGTTCGGCGAGGCAATCGCCCCCTTCGGAGCCGAAGAGATCGGAACCGTCGGACATCAACGCCACGGTGTTGCCGCGGCAGGTGAGATCGTAACTGCGAATGGGATCGAGCTCGATGGCGGTGCAGGCGGCCGCCACGCCAGGGGTGTAGACCAGTGAAAGGATTGAGCGATCCCGAATGGGAACCTTGCTGTTCACACCAATCAGGCCGCGATAGCGGCGGCGGAAATCGACTCCTTCATCGTAATTTCCGATATCAAAGCCAGTATCAGCAGTGCCAGCCTTCATCTATGCTCCCTATCCCCTCGTGATATCAAATATGGTCCAGCCAATGCAGGTGTTACGACGACTGCCCGGGCCATTCGCGATGCAAATGAGATTATTCCGACCTTCATCGTCATTCGCCGAAACTGTATTGGATACAGTATCGCTTATTTAGGGCTCGGGTTCAGCAAAACGGGAGGCGATCTCTCGATCACCTCCCGTCCCTACACTATCTGATTTCCCGGGGTGATTTTCCCCACTCCGGGGACGGGATTACTCGGGGGTGGCCTCAGGGGTTTCCCACGGAACGTAATTCATGATGGCTTCTGCGACATCGATCGCGGCGGCCTTGCCGGCATTGTAGCCGGATTCGACGTATGCCTGGATCAGTTCGTTGTCGGCTTCCTCCGTTTCCTCGGGCGTTGCAATTTGCGGTTCATCAGGCGTCGCAACAGCCATTTCCGTTTCGTCCGGAGTCGCGACTGCGATGACTGCCTGGTCCGGCGTGGCTGTCTCGGTTTCGGATGGGGTGGCAATAGCCATGACCGTTTCAGTTGGCGTTGCTTCTGGAGTTGCCGCAGGCGTGGCCACAATCGGCACGATCGTCACATCAGGCGTGGCCTCATTCGCAATCAGCACGGTTGGAGTTGCAGCTTCTGATTCTTCCGGTGTGGCGACCGCTGCCTCGGTTTCTTCCGGCGTGGCGATGACCAGTGCAGTTGCTTCCGGTGTAGCAACAGCCGGCTC
>DJVD01000199.1 GCA_002440805.1 Chloroflexi bacterium UBA6265 | reverse complement strand
GCAGCTGGTCGATGGCGACCTGGTTGTTCGGGTTCTCGGCGAGGAACGCCTGGTAGGATTCGCTCTCGATGGCGCTGGTGCGCACCGGCATATAGCCAGTGGCCTCGGCCCAGGCAGCCGCGTTTTCGGTATTGGTGCTGAAGGCAAGGAACTCGGCGGCGGCGGCGATGATCTCGTCTGAGGTGCCGCTCAGCACGCTCAGGCCGGTACCACCAGTTGGGCAGCCGAACTGCATTTCTTCTGGCAGGAAGGCGGTGGCGAATTCAACCTGGCTGTTGGTGGCCACGTTGCCCAGCGAACCGGTGGAGCCGATCATGGCGCCGAGAGTACCGGCGATGAAATCGTCAACCGGGTTGGCTACGGCACCGGCGCCCTTGGTGAGGATCATGTCGCGCATGAATTCGCCAGCGGCAACGGCTTCTGGCTGGTTGACGAGGATGTTGAATTCCTCATCCGAGTAGCGGCCGCCGAAGGCCCACACCGGACCGTGCATGGTCCAGGCACCGTAAGAGGCGGCGTTACCGAAGCCGAACGAGTACTTCACATCGCCAGCCACCAAACTTGGGGCCACTTCAGCGAAATCGCTCCACTTGCCGAGTACCGCTGGATCAACGCCGGCAGCCTCGAAGGCCGCGGTGTTGTAGTAGAAGAGTGGTGTTGAGCGGGCGAACGGCACGCCGTACTGGCCGCCGTTGCGAGCGTACTCTACGTACAGGCTCTCAACGTAATCTTCCGGAGTATCGGCATAGGGGGTGAGGTCGGCCAGCGCCTGGCGCAGGTAGAACGAGAACCACCACACATCGCTCAAGGTGGCAACGTGCGGTACATCACCGGATTCGAGGCCGGTGAGGATTGCGTTGGCAACTTCCTCATAGCTGGCATAGGCGGTTGAGGTGACGGTGATGCCGTTATCGAGGGCGTTGAAATCGGCAATCAGCTTGGCCTGGGCGTCGCCGTTGACACCGGAGCCGAAGGCGGTCCAGTATACGAGCTCAACACCAGAGCCTTGGGCACCGATCAGGTTTGGGGCAAAGAAGCGGCTGCTGGCGGCGCCGAGTGTAGCGGCACCGGCAACACCCTTGACGAGTGAGCGTCGAGATACATTCTTGATCATGAGAATCGGCCTCCCTTGGACGACTTCCTGAGCTTGAATCACCACCCTGGTGACCCTGTCACTCCCTGAAACAGACACGCGCGTTTATGCGTCGTTATGAAGCGTAATCCGCGCACCTTTCCGAGATGGAAAGAAATTATTAAATCTGCTCGTGATTCGAAGACTATCCCTTTGTGGCGCCGGCTGTCAAGCCATCGATGATGTACCTTTGCATTCCAACGTATACAATAAGCATTGGCACAACCACGAAGGCGGTACCTGCCATAATCACGCCCCATTGATTATTGCCTTCGGCATCGGAGAGCAATCGCAAGCCAACAGTGACCGGCCGCATGTTATCCGTGTTGGTGATGATCAGCGGCCAGAGGTATTCATTCCATTTGCCCACGAGACTGATCAAGCCGAAGGTGACGACGATCGGTTTGGCCATCGGCAGCATAATGCCCCACATGGTGCGCAGGTGGCCGGCGCCATCCACCTTGGCGGCATCCAGCACATCGCCCGNNCCCATCAACCTTGGCGGCATCCAAAACGTCGCCCGGCAAGCCCATGAACCCCTGGCGCATCAGGAATGTGCCGAACGCAGTGGCGGCACCCGGCAGGATGATGCCCTGGTAGGTGTTCACCCAGTTGTTCTCTGTTCCCAGCAGGTTGCGGATGGTGGTGGACATGAACTGGTAGTTGGGAATAATCACCACCTGGCTTGGTACCATCAGGCTGGCCAACACCACCAGGAAGAGAATGTTTTTACCAGGGAACTTGAGGAAGGCGAACGCATAGGCGCACAACACTCCCATGATGACTTCCAGTCCTGCACCACTGATGGTGACAATCAGGGAGTTAATGAAAAACCGTCCGAAGGGCACAGCCGTCCACGCATCCGGGTAGTTCTCCCACACCGGGGTGGTGGGGAACCAGACATCCGGATTGAGGATATCGCGGGTGGACATCAGCGAGCCGGAAAGCATCCACACAATCGGCACGCCAATGACAAGAACCACAAGCGCCATGCCGATGTAGCCGGCGATTTTCAGCAATGAGAAGTTTTTGCTATCCACCGTAATGCACCTGCTTGCGTTCCCAGATCGTCTGGCCGACTGTGACAACCAGCATCAGGAAGAAGAGAACAACGGCCGCCGCCGCCGCCCGTTCCCATCGCTGGGCTTGCCATGCCTGGTCGTATACGTAGTACACCAGCGTGGTGGTGGCGTAGGCCGGGCCACCGCCGGTCATGACATCCTGAATATCGAACGCCTGGAAGGTAGAGAGGACCGAGGTCACCATCAGGAAGAACGAGATAGGCGAAAGCATCGGCAATGTGACCGAGCGGAAGCGCCACCAGGCGGAAGCGCCATCGAGTTTGGCCGCCTCGTACAGGTCCTTGGGGATACCCTGCAGGCCGGCCAGGAACACCACGGTTGCGAATCCGAGGTTCTTCCATACATAGACGATGATAATGGCGGTCAGCGCCCAGGTGGGATCTTCCAGCCATCGCGGTGAGTCGATGTTAAACCAGCCCAACATGGCCGCGATTAATCCGTAGCGCGGATTGAAAATATACGCCCACACCAGCCCCACGGCCGAACCGGCGATAAGATAGGGGGCGAACACCACCGCGCGTACGGCAGTGCGTCCCTTGAGTTTCTCGTTGAGCAATAACGCGACGACAAGCCCGAGACCGAGTGTGAAGAACACACACGACACGATGAAAATCGCTGTATTGGTGGCCACCAATTTGAAAACGCGATCGTTAAACAGCCACACATAGTTATCGAGGCCTGAGTATGTGGACGCCCGGGTATATGGATTCACCGTTTGGGTGCTGAGTTGGAAGTTGCGAATAAGGGGCCAGTAGGTAAACAAAATCAGGAAGGCGAAATTAGGAAGGATAAACAGCAAGAACAGGAACCATTCCTTGCCGAGTAATCCGCCGAATGACCCCTTGGGATGGATGAACTTGTCCCCAATAGGCGTGGGCTTCCACTCTGTGTTGCCGGTAGAGTTGTGACTCACTGCCATGCGATACCCTTTGTTGCTGTGGGAGTTCTGCGATCAGCCAACCGGCAGGTCGCGTGTCGATTCCGTCCAGGTCGTGGTGTGAGAGGTGCTGCAACAAGCCACAACAGCGCATTCCATCTGGAAATTTACGCGATGGCATCAAGAAAATTGACGAAGAATTATTAACATTCTACGGTGTTTTAACGGAGGCTGCCAATGCCCATAGATCGCGCTCATCCTGTATCCATGCCCGGGCTTCTGGCCATTGATACGTCCACAGACCAGGCGGGTATTGCCCTTGCCACGGGCAGCGGCACAGCTGTTCACAGTTGGTCAGCCGCCCGGGCACAAACCACGACGGTGCTTCCCGAGATCGACCGCCTTGTCCACGAAAGCGTGCTACTACCCAGGGATATCAGTGGGTTAGTGGTAGCAACCGGACCAGGCACATTCACCGGACTGCGAGTGGGGTTGGCGATCGCCAAGGGGATCGTTGCCGCCACGGGTGTGCCGCTTGTTGGTATCCCGACGCTGGACGTCGTGTTCGCCATGCATGCCGATGAAGAGATCATTGCCGTGTTGCCGGCAGGACGGGGAAGGGTAGTCTGGCAGCGTCGGGGCGATGCGCCGCGCAACTCCACCCTCGATGAACTGGTGTCGGCACTGAAAGACCATCCCGATGCGCTGCTCGTTGGCGAATTGTCGCCCGATCAGGCCAACGCCCTTACCGCAGCCGGTGTGCGCCTGCAGCAGGAACATCGCGATCCCGCAGTCCTCCTGTCGCTCGGGGCAGCGCGTATCGAGGCCGGCGATGTTGACGATCCGGTTACCCTGCAGCCCACATACCTTCACGGCATCACCGTCAACGCCGGGCCGGTTGAGGATCGTCTTCGTAAATCGTAATGATCGATTGGGCATTCCTCCCTCTGGCCAACCGACCCCGCCCCGGCGATACTGAAAATCTGGATTGACTTGCCTTCTTCTTATTCAAAGGACCATTCCTTGACCACCGATATCGACGAATCCATCGCCACCATGTACTCGTCTGTCGACGACCTGGCCACCATCCTCGAGCAGGAAAAGTACATTGCTGACCGTAGCCTGGCGACAACGCTTTATCTCACCCTCAAGCTGGGCAAGCCGCTGTTGCTGGAGGGAGAAGCAGGCGTCGGCAAAACCGAAATCGCGAAGGTGTTGAGCTCTGCCCTGGATACGCCGCTGATTCGCCTGCAATGTTACGAGGGGTTGGATGCCGCTAATGCTATTTACGAATGGGATTACCCGCGCCAGATGCTCTACCTGCGCACGATTGATGCGACCGGGGCTATCGACCAAACCCAGGTGCGGCGCGATTTGTTCAGCGAGGAGTTCTTGCTTAAGAGACCGTTGCTGCAGGCCATTGATGCCGCCCATGTGAAATCGCCCGTGTTGTTGATCGACGAGATCGATCGCGCCGATCAGGAACTTGAAGCCTTCCTGCTGGAACTGCTGAGCGATTTTCAGGTCACCGTGCCGGAACTCGGCACCATTCGTGCCGAGCATCGGCCGATCGTGATTCTCACCAGCAACCGCACCCGCGAGATTCACGATGCCCTGAAGCGTCGTTGCCTCTACTTCTGGGTCGATTTCCCGAGTTTTGAGAAAGAGCTCAAGATTCTCACCACCAAGGTACCCGACCTGCCCGCATCGCTGGCGCAGCAAATTGTGCAGTTCACACAGGCGCTGCGAGAGGTCGATTTGTTCAAGCTGCCCGGCATGGCGGAAACGCTCGATTGGAGCGAGGCGCTGCAGGCGCTGGGTACGAATGAACTCAACGATGCTGTGGTGCAGGATACGCTCGGCGTCATCCTCAAGTATCAGGAAGATATCGAGCGCATCCAGGGCGATGTGGCTGCCCGCCTGGTGCAACGGGCGCGGCAGGCCGGGGCCGAGTAATGTCCGATCCCGATGTCCGCCCGGGGACGATCCTGCGTAATCTCACGCACTTTGCCCGTCGTTTACGTTCTGTCGGGATCAAGGTTGGTACCGGACATGTGATGGAGATGGTGCATGCGTTGCAGGCCGTTGGCATGCAGCGTCGTGACGATGTCCATGCGGCCATGCAGGCGATCGTGGTGTATCGGCCCGATCAGATTCCCCTGTTCCAGCGTGAGTTTGATCGCTTCTGGCGGGATGTGCTCCGCCCACAACCGCCCCTGTTCGATACCCGCCTGGAGCCCGACGAGAGCAATGCCAGTAATCCGCCAGAAGAACGCGACGAGCAATCGGATGAGCGCAAGCGCACCGAAGAGGCAACCGATGAAGCCGAGCAAACCACGCTGAGCGTGAGTGCAGACGACCTGGCGGTAGATGCCGACATCGAGGATCACGAGGCGCCGCCAGAAGATGTGCTGATGTTTAGCTCCGAAGAGGCCCTGCGCAAGAAAGACTTTAGCCAATACACACCGGAAGAAGTGGCGCAGGCCCGAAGGCTGATGGCCCGGATTAATTGGCGACTTGGCACCCGTAAAACCCGGCGGATGGAGCGCGCCCACAAGGGTGAGACCATCGATCAACGTGCAATGTTGCGCTCGGCGATGCGCCAGGGCGGCATTCCCCTGAACTTGCGCTATCGGAAACGGAAGGACAAAATGCGGCCGCTGGTGTTGATCTGCGATATCAGCGGATCAATGGATCGGTACGCACGCACGCTGCTGCAGTTCGTCCATACGCTCGAATCCGGATTGGATAACGTCGAAGTGTTCGTGTTCGGCACCCGGCTGACACGTATCACCCGCGAACTGCGTAAACGCGATGTCGACCAGGCAATAACCGATGTGGTGAACGCTGTTGACGACTGGAGTGGCGGCACCCGCATTGGTGAGGCGATTCGCGATTTCAACTTCCGCTGGAGTCGGCGTGTGTTGCGCTCGAACGCCACCGTGGTGCTGATTAGCGACGGCTGGGATCGGGGCGATCCGGCGTTGCTCGGGTCCGAGATGGCGCGCCTGCAGCGCAGCTGTCGCCGGCTTATTTGGCTGAACCCGTTGCTGGGTGCCCCGGGATACCAGCCGCTCACACAGGGCATCAAAGCCTCGTTGCCGTATATCGATTACTTCATGCCGATTCATAACCTGAAAAGCCTGGAAGCGCTGGCAGATTTGCTAAGCTCGGTAGATGATGCGCCGCCACTGCGCAGGCAGCAGGGCGCCGAAACGTTTCGCGCGCAGAAACGAGGGGCATGATGAACGAATGGCTCCCGGAAATCGATAATTGGCGGCAAGCGGGCGATTCCGTTGTGATCGCCACTGTAGTTCGCGTTCAGGGAAGTGCCCCGCGTCCGGTAGGAGCGCGGCTGGCCGTGAACCAGCGCGGCGAAATGGCCGGTTCGGTCAGTGGCGGCTGCGTTGAGAGCGCCGTTGTTATCGCGGCGATGGACGTGCTGGAGGGCAGCAATGCCCGCCTGGAGCATTTTGGTATCAGCGATGAAATGGCCTGGGACGTTGGCCTCAGTTGCGGTGGTGTGATTGATGTCTGGATCGAGCCCCTGCCCGCCGAATTGGACAAGGCGCGCGCCTGCCAACAGGCTGGCAAGGATGTGTGGCTCGTTACCTGGCTCGATGGGTCGGGCAAGCACCTCGTGCTGGCGCACGGGCATTGGGATGATAACGGCGTCGTCGATTTCGGCGGTTCGCAGGTGTATGTGGAGCGATTCTCCCCTGCAAAACAATTGATCATATTCGGTGCGGTTCATACCGCCCAGCCGTTGAGTCGCTATGCGCAGGATCTCGGGTACGAGGTCGTGATTGTCGATGCTCGCAAGGCGCTGGCGACGAAAGAGCGTTTCCCGAATGTGGAGCGCATCCTGACACTTTGGCCGGATGAGGCATACCAGCACCTGACGATCACACCGTCGACGTGGATCGCGATTCTGAGCCACGATCCCAAGTTCGATGAGCCGGCAATTGCCGGCGCACTTGCGAGTGACGCCGCCTATATCGGAACCGTAGGCAGCCGCAAAACCAATGCCGATCGACGCGAGCGATTGCGCGAGACGGGCATGACCGAAGACCAGATCGCGCGGCTGCATGGGCCGATCGGATTGAATATCGGCGGCAAAACGCCGGAGGAGATGGCAATCAGCATCCTTGCTGAAATGATCGCGATCAGCAACGGCCGGGACGGCGGCATGTTGAAATCGGCCTCAGGTTCCATCGGTGGCCGGGCGCGATGAACGAGGTAGCCGTTGTTATTCTGGCCGCGGGCATGAGCACACGAATGGGCAAGCCAAAGCAAATACTGCCGCTGGCGGGGAAGCCGATGGTGGTGCATACCGCTCGCCGGGCCCGGTCATCGAAGGCCGAACGTTGCCTCGCCGTGATCGGCCCAGAACGCGAGACAATGGAAGCTGCGCTGGAGCGAGTTATCGACGAAGTGGTGATTAACGAGAATTTCGCAGCCGGACAGGGTACATCGATCGCCACTGCGATCACGTACCTGATCGAAACTGACGACCTGTTCGGTCCCTGCGATGCGGCCGTGTTTGTGCTGGGGGATCAGCCAGGGATCCAGACCAAGGTCATCGACAGGGTAATTGATGCCTGGAATCGCGGGGCGGGTATCGTGATGGCGCAGTATGCCGACCGCGCTGGCCATCCAGTGCTGTTCGACCGTCAGTTTTGGTCGGAACTCGCTGCGCTCGAGGGTGATGAGGGCGGGAAATCGGTGATCGCTCGCCATTCTGCCGACGTGGTATATGTGACCGTTGAGGGCCATTCACCAATGGACGTGGATACCGATATGGACTGGCGGCGTCTGCAAGAATTATGGTCGGGGAGCTAATCCGTCCGCGATGACGATTTTTCTTCGACATCGGGGCCCGGGGATGTCCCCGGGCCCCGCTTAGGCAGTGCAAACACGCGCGAATCAAAGGCGTGATAATGCTTCCCGGAATGCTCGATGGGCTATGCCACCGAGACGGCCACCGGATACACCGCGTTCATCTGGTAGCCCTTGGCGTTCCAGGGGATATCTTCTACCTTGTCCGGCTGCACAGCACCGCTTGCGTCCGTGGCCCGCGAAAGCAGCGTGGTATCGCCGGCGGTGGCGTCCCACGCGTACTCAAATCGAACCCAGGATAGCTCACCGGCTTCTTCCACGATATCGGCTTGCTCCCAGGTTTCGCCATTATCCGTGGATACCTCGATACCGGTTACAGCACCCTGGCCAGACCAGGCGACACCGGAGATGGGGTGGGCGCCCGCTTTGATCTCCTCATCGGGAGCGATGGAGGTGATCACCGACTTCACTGGCATCTGCTCAACAGGTCGTTGCACCTCGCCGTTTTCATCGATAATCACGTAGCTATCGACATTGAAGGTTCCATCAAATTTGTGGTCGATGAGTTCCAGTCCGACCACCCATTTGGTGGAAGCGATTCCGCCCCACCGTGGTACCAGTAGTCGCACCGGTCCACCATTTGGTGCTGGAAGGTCTTCTCCGTTCATCTGCCACACAAGCATGACTTCGCCGCTCATCGCCACGTCGATTGGCAGCCCGCGCTGCATCTCCTCGAAATCGCCACCCTGGGAAACCATGTCCACGACACCCTCCTGAACACCAGCCTGCTCCAATACCAGGTTCAGGGGAACACCGGTCCACTCGACATTGCCGATCGCTCCATTGCCCCATTGGGTGCCCTCGACGACAGATGGTTGATCGCCAAAGCGAGAACGGGAATTGCCGGAACACTCGAGAAAGGAGGTGATGGTGGTTGTTTCCATCGCCTTGAGGTCATCGAGCGAGAGCTCGAGCTCGTTATCCACCAGCCCGGTGACGGTTAATCGCCACTCGGCGGGATCAATATCCATGGAAACGGGGCCGTTGGATCGAATAAAGAATTGATCACTTGGCGTGAGGAACTCGCTATACGCTGCGAGCGGGGTCTCGAAGGTGGTCGAGCCGTGCTGAATGAGATCTTCGACCTTGCCCAGCGAACGTAGCACCTCTTCGGTCGTCGGAGTTGCATCCTGCGCCAGGGCTGATGTGCCCGTTACTGATGCAATGGCAGGGGCAGATACGCCTGCGGCGGCGAGCCCGGCGATCAACTCGCGGCGATCAACACGGAATTTCTCGGTCATCATCGAGTTCCTCCTTAAGTTGTAGGGCCATTTGTCAGGTCCACCTATTATATAGATCGATCGTATCCGATGCAATTTATGCAGTCGTACCCGGGAGAGTTAGCGCCCTGTTTGGTGGACGGGGTTGTCCACTGGCCGAGGGTGGGGCGGTCGATCGGTGATTGCCCTTCGCCGCCGGATGCCGATATCTTTATCTGATTAGGACCCATGCGGGAATAGTGGCCAGGAACACTGACTGATCGAAACCACGCCAAAGGACCTACCTTCATCAAGGCCCTGGCGCCACTTGTCAGCCTAAATTGAACTTGGGGTTCCACGGCGAAGCTCCTTGCGGACGCCCGCAAAGTGCGCTTCGCGCGTGCCGGGAGGCTCGGGCGCCGGGATTTGTGCGCTTCGGCCCGGGGGTGTTCGCTACAAAGATGACCGGCCTTCACCCGTGGGCGGGGAGGGGCCGGTCATCCTGGAACAATGTCAAATTCCTGCCGGCATCAACACGCCACGACCGGTGATCTTGCCCGCCCGCAAGCTGTCCATCACCTGCTGGGCTTCATCCAGCGTGTGCTTTTCGATTGGTGGCGGCGGGATGGAGTGCTCTCGTACCAGCGCCATCAGGTCGCGCAGTTCCTGTAGGGTGCCCACATAACTGCCCTCGATTGTGAGCGCACGCATGGGCAGGAACGGCGTGGGGATGGTGAACTCGCCGCCCATCAGGCCAACAGCCACCACTTTGCCGCCCTTGACCATGCAATCGATCGCCAGTTGCAATGTTTCCGGGTTGCCCACCAGGTCGATCGCCATCCTCAGGCCACGTCCACTCGGGGCAAGCGCCTTCACCTGGGCCGCCACATCCACATCCCTGGGATTCACTACGGCCCTGGCGCCATTCGCCAGCGCCGCCTCAAGCTTGTTCTCGTCCACATCAGCCACAATCGCGCCAAATCCACCCATGCCATTGAGAATGGTGAGCGCCATCATGCCAAGCCCGCCCGCGCCGATAATCAATACCGGCTCGGACTTGAAGACGGCCTCATCGAACTTCCGGAGTGCGTGATAGGTGGTGATGCCACTGCATGCGTACAGCGCCGCCACTTCTGGCGCAATTCCATCCAACGGCACGCAGTATTTGGCCTCTGGCACAAGACAATGCGTGCTATATCCGCCATCGAAAAAAATGCCAAGGGTGCGAGGCGTGGGACAATTCTGCTCGTCCCCAAGGGCGCAGGCATCGCACATACCGCAGCCAATCCACGGATACACCACCACATCGTCGCCCACGGACACGCCTTCGGCTGCCTCCCCCACAGCTTCGATCGTGCCGGCGATTTCGTGCCCAAGCACCCGCGGTGGATACACACCACGTTCGGCATTGTTCAGCCGCCGACCACCACCCAGGTCGTAATAGCCATCGTGGATGTGCAAATCGCTGTGACAAACACCCGCCGCCGTAATCCGTACCAGCACTTCCTTGCCGGTCGGCGCAGGGGTTTCCTGCTCGCGCAATTCCAGTGGTTTGCCCCATTCGGTCGCAACATAGCTTCGCATGACGAACCTCCGTACACCTGATTTCGCTCGTGTTACGTGCAGCATACGACGTGAGTAGGCGTTTGTCTGCCGTGGCACATCATGTGCGTGCGCACCACTGAAGCGAAAGGATTTTCCGATGACTGATTATGCGAAAGAGATTCAGGAACACATGCCCGTTGTCGGCGATGACGGCACCCAGTTCGCCACCGTCGATCACCTCGATGGCGAGAACAGCATCAAACTCACGCGGGATGAGCAGGGCAATCATCACTGGATTCCGGTTTCCTGGGTGAAGGCGGTGATTGATGGCACCGTGCAGATGGATCGCTCGGTGATCCAGGTGCAGGAGCAGTGGAGTGATTCCAACCCTGCCGAGTTGTAAGGCTGTGCTGTGAGCGCGGTACATGCAAACACCCCCGGACACATGTCCGGGGGTGTTTCTTTTTTGGTGATGAAAGGTTTCGGCCACCCCTACAGGCCGTCGAAATCTCCTTCGCCCTTCAGGCGTGTGACCACTTTCTCGAACGCTTCCAGCGTTGTGGCGATATCCTCCGGCGTGTGGCGCACGCAGGTGAGGCCACCACTGTGGAAGATGTGAACGCCTTCCAGGAGCATGCCGATCTCGGTTTTCATACCCACCGGGGTACCACCGCTCTTCTTCAGGAACTCCGGTGATACCCCCTCGGGTTTGCCGAGATCGCCGGCAGTGAGGTTGCTGGCGCGTGCGCCAAAGGCAATGTGGTAAACGCTGCTCTCGCCCCAGACAAAGCCGGGGGCATCGTGACGGACGATGATCTCGTTCATACCAGCACGCAGGCGGGCGGCGAGATCGTCACAAGTGTTCTGGACTTCAGGATCGGCGCATTTCTCCACGGCTACCGCGCCGGCGGCGGCGGCGAGCGGATTGGCATTGTACGTGCCCATCTGCGGCACCTTTTTCGCCTGTTTGGCCGGATCGTCGCTGAAGGCCACCACCTCCATCACATCGGCGCGACCACTCACCGCGCCGCCCGGCATGCCGCCCGCCACAATTTTGGCCATGGTGGTCATGTCCGGCGTGATGCCGAATCGCTGTTGGGCGCCACCTGGGGCCCAGCGGAACCCGGTAATCACTTCATCAAAAATCAGCAGCGTGTCGTACTTGTCGCACAGGTCGCGCACGCCCTGGAGATAGGCATCGATGAACGGGATGGTGGTCCAACTACCGCCACTGGGTTCCATGATCACGGCTGCGACATCGCCCTGCACCAGTCGTTCTTCCAGCATCGCCAGGTCGTTGGATGGCAAGACACTCACGGTGGAGAGCGTTTCTTTTGGCACACCATTGACGGTTCCCTGCTCGAAGGGTGGCTTCTCTCCTTTGAGGGCGTAATCTTGCCAGCCGTGGAAATGGCCCTCGAACTTGAGGATCGTGTTCTTGCCGGTGAAACCGCGGGCAATGCGCATGGCCAGCAAGGTGGATTCTGTGCCCGAGGCCGTAAAGCGGGTAAGTTCGGCGCTGGGGACCACCCGATTAATCGCCTCGGCCCAGCGGACTTCCGCCTCATGCCCGGCGCTGAAGTGGGTACCCTTGCTCACCTGGTGCTCCATGGCGGCGGTAAGATCGGGATCGTTGTGGCCGAAAATCAGCGAGCCGTGCCCGATGCAATAATCGATCAGCTTGTTGCCCTCGATGCTCCACTTGTAGGCGCCATCGGCTTTGGCCACGTAGGGCGGAAACGGCTTAATATAGCGGCCATCATGCGTGATACCGCCGACGATCGCCTTGCGCGATCGCTGCCAAAGGTCGTGACTGCCGCTGAACTGATCCGCGTACTGCTCGTTAATAGTTGGCATGAATATCGCTCCTGATACCGGCATGAACGTGGTGACATCTGGCTGCATTATGCCGCCTGGCCGGGAAGTTGTGAACCCGCGCCGGCTTGCCCGAACGCGTACGAAATGTAAGAATGAACCCCGACAAGGCGATCGTGATGGGGTGGGGCATCACGATCGTATCCGTGCACCACCCCGATCATCTCAGGCTGATATCCATGCATGCACCCTCACCAACCATTGTGGTGGTTGGATCGAACCACGAATACGCCCCGGTGGAAGTGCGCGAGCGCCTTTCCTTTTCCGGCGACGATCTCGTGCGCGGGCTGGATTCGCTGCGTGCCACGGTGCCCGAGGGCATGATCCTCAGCACCTGCAATCGCACCGAGATCTACGCGGTAGGACGCGAAGACGAGGATGTCGAAGGCGAGATTTTCGCCTGGCTGCAGCAATACCATGCCCTGCCAGAAGCCATGTTACGGCGCTCTTCGTATGTGCATCACGGGCACGATGCGGTCGATCATATGTTCCGCGTCGCCAGTGGCCTGAACAGCATGGTGCTGGGGGAGCCTCAAATCCTTAGCCAGATCAAGGATGCTTTGGATGCCGCCCGCGAGCGCGAATCTGTAGGCCCAATGCTGCAGCGCCTGGCGCTCGATGCACTTACCATCGGCAAACGCGCCCGCACCAATACCGATATTGCCCGCAACAACGTCTCTATTGCCCATGCCGCTATCGACCTGGCTGCTATCGAACTCGGCTCGTTTCGTCATGCCAATGTCACCATCATTGGCGCTGGCAAAATGGCCGCATTGGCGGCGCGATTGCTACGGGCTCGTGGGTGTGGCCGTATTTTCGTGGTGAATCGCACGCTCGAGCGAGCACAGGACCTGGCCGCTGATATCGATGGCTATGCCCTGCCCATCGAAGAGATGGCAGACGCCGTCATGGCCAGCACCCTGGTGATCGGTGCCGCTCATGCCGATGCACCATTGTTGCGACCGGAACACATCCGCGAACGCGATCATCGCCTGTGGTGCATCGATGTCTCGGTGCCGCGCGTAATCGACCAGGATGTGGCGCATCTGCCATTTGTGGCCGTCCGCGATGTCGACGCGTTGGATCCGATTCAGGCCGGATACAAGCTGCAATATGCCAGTGAAGTACGCAAGGTGGAAGAGTTGGTTGGCGAAGCNNNNCGCAAGCGTGGGGACGAAATCCGCGAGATTGAACTTTCCAAGGCACTGCGCAAGCTCAGCCACCTGAGTGAGCGCGACCAAAATGTTGTTCGCGCCATGGCTGTGGGCCTGGTCAACAAAATGCTCCACCAGCCCATCCAGGAACTACGCAATATCACCGATCCCGCCGAACGCACCGCTGTGCTCCGCGCCATGGGCCTACACGAAACCGACGTCCCCAAGTAAGACATTCGTTCCATATGGGCAGACTTCGCCGGAATCCACCGGTTCGTGAGAGTCGTCCCGACGGGTGAATGCGAGGTCGTGCAACCAGCTATCACCAATCGTCCCACACGCTTCCTGAATCACTTCGGTGAACCTGGCGTTCTGCCGCTCGTGCCGATTCCCGCGTACAATGGCCGCCAGACCGTATCCGCCCTGCCAAGGAGCCCGCATGTCCCTGAATCTCGCCAAATCCACTGCCGCTTTCCAGCACGCCAAATCGATCATTCCTGGTGGCGTGAACTCGCCCGTGCGTGCCTTTCGCTCCGTTGGCGGATCGCCGATTTTCTTCGATCACGGTGCTGGCAGCAAGGTAACGGATATCGATGGCAACAGCTATATCGATTACGTGCTCAGCTGGGGACCACTCATTCTCGGCCACGCTCATCCCGAAGTGATTGAGCGCACCACAGCGGCCATGCGCAAGGGCACCAGCTTTGGCGCCCCCACCCTTGCTGAGTCCGATTTGGCCGAGTTGATTGTGAACGCGGTTCCTGGAGTAGATGAAGTGCGCCTGGTGAACTCCGGCACCGAGGCCACCATGAGTGCGCTCCGCCTGGCCCGCGCCGCCACCGGTCGCAACAAGATCCTCAAGTTCGCCGGCTGTTATCACGGCCATGCCGACCTGTTGCTGGTGCAAGCCGGCAGTGGGGTCGCCACGCTCGGTTTACCCGATTCCCCGGGTGTACCCAAGGGCGCCACCGAGGACACGCTGGTCGTGCCGTTCAACGACGCCGATGCAGTGCGGGATCTGTTCGATGCCCAAGGTCATTCGATCGCTGCAATCATCGTTGAGCCGGTGGCCGGCAACATGGGAATGGTGCCGCCCGTCGATGGTTTCTTGCAGACGCTGCGGGAAGTCACCCTGGCGCACGGGGCACTCCTGATTTTTGACGAAGTGATGACCGGCTTCCGCGTCTCTCCCAACGGTGCGGTTGGCCTGTACAACATCCAGCCCGATCTGGTCACGTTCGGCAAGGTGGTCGGCGGCGGCTTCCCGTTGGCTGCCTATGGCGGCAGCCGCGAGGTGATGGAGCATGTCGCCCCGGCCGGTGCAATGTACCAGGCCGG
>DJVD01000004.1 GCA_002440805.1 Chloroflexi bacterium UBA6265 | reverse complement strand
GAACGCTACAAGGTGAGCATCCTCTATTGCGCCCCCACCGCCATTCGCGCGCATATGAAGGAAGGTCACCAGCACGCCGACAAACACGACCTCACATCACTGCGATTGCTGGGGTCGGTGGGCGAGCCCATCAANNATTGTGGATACCTGGTGGCAAACGGAAACCGGATCGATCATGATCTCGCCGCTGCCGGGACTCACCACCACCAAGCCGGGGTCGGCCACCATGCCGATTCCAGGGATTGAGGCAGATGTGGTGGACGATCATGGCAATAGCGTGCCGTTGGGCCACGGCGGGTTCCTGGTGATCAAGAAACCATGGCCGTCCATGCTGCGCACGCTGTACAAGGACGACCAGCGTTACATCGATACCTACTGGGGCAAGTTCGGCAACATGTACTTTGCCGGTGATGGTGCCCTGCGCGATGAAGAAGGCTACCTGTGGCTGCTTGGTCGCGTGGATGATGTGATGAATGTCTCCGGGCACCGCCTGAGCACGGCCGAGATTGAATCAGCACTGGTCAGTCACGATCTCGTTGCCGAGGCGGCCGTGGTCGGTCAGCCGGATGATCTCACCGGCGAGGCGATCTTTGCGTTTGTCACGCTGAAGAACCGTGCCCACCCCGGAGACGAGCGTGCGTTCGGGCAGGAACTGCGCAATCACGTGGCGAAGAAGATCAGCCCGATCGCCAAACCCAAGCGGATCATGTTTACACCGGACCTGCCGAAAACGCGGTCGGGCAAGATCATGCGACGCCTGCTGCGAGATATTGCTTCGGGTGCGACACTCGGCGATACGACCAGCCTGGCGAACAAGGATGTGGTCAACCAGATTCAGGACGCCACAATTAACGCCGCCCAGGACGAATAAACGTTCGATTCGGCAAGCAAAGGCGATATGATGAACAGCGTGTGCCCCTCACGGAGCGCACGCTGTTGCTGTTTGAAGAAACGAGAAAGCACACCCCAATGGCAGATAAATTACGGATTGCGCTGGTGGGCGCCTGGCACGTGCATGCCAACGATTATGCGCGCGATTGCGACAACAACCCGCATGCGGACCTGGTGGTTGTTTGGGACGATGATGCGGATCGCGGCGAGGCGGCGGCAGAAAAATGGAACGTGCCATACGAGCGCGATCTGGATGCTGTACTGGCTGATCCCGCACTCGATGGGGTGATCATTACCACCGCCACCGTGCAACACCCCGAGGTAATCCAGAAGGTGATCGCCGCTGGCAAACATATCTATACCGAGAAGGTACTGGCCGCGTCACCGGAAGATGCGCAGGCCATTGCCGATGCCGCCCGCCATGCCGGCCTAATCCTCACGGTGTCGCTGCCGCGTCTCTACACCGGCTACACCCAGGCAATCGAAGCTGTTCTGGCCGGTGGCGAATTGGGCGAGCCATCCTATATTCGCGTCCGCGTCGCCCACGATGGCGCGGTGAAGCGCGATGGCAACCCGCAATGGCTGCCCGAAACCTTCTTCGATCGCAGCGAGGCCATGGGCGGCGCAATGATCGATTTTGGTGCCCACCCGTACTACCTGGTCCATCGATTCGCCGGGTTGCCGGAATCGATTACAGCCAGCTTCCTGAGCGTCAGCGGTCACGAAGTGGAGGATCAGGCACTGGTGGTGTGCAACTATCCGGGCAAACTCCTTGGCGTGGCCGAGGCATCGTTCCTCGGTGGCGCCGTCGGCATGCAAATCGAAATCCATGGCACCGACGGCACACTGATGTACGACCCGGACGGCGGTGTGCGCACCCGCTTGCGTGGCGATGCCGATTGGACAGTGCGCGATCTGCCGGCCGAGGGCGTGACGCCATTCGATCGATGGGTGAACCATATCCAGCGCGGTGAGCAGGATCCGGAGAATGTCGACGAGGCGATCGCCCTCACGCGCATGGCAGCTGCGGCCGAGCGTTCGGCGGCGGAAGGGCGCACGGTGCCATTACATGTTTAGCCCCCAGGTGCTCACGGTTAATGTTGGCCAGCAAGTGCCGAATCCCCATAAGCGATCCGGCTCCACCGGAATTCACAAGCGGGCAGTGGCGGGGCCAGTGCGCATCTCCGCTCCGCTTGATGTGGAATCCGGCAGCGGGGTGGAAGGTGATTTCATTGGCGATCGCAAAAATCATGGTGGCGTCGGCCAGGCGGTCTATGCTTTTCAGCGCGAGGACCTCGATCGCTGGCAGCAGGTAAAGCAGCGCGAGTTCCCCAACGGGGCCTTTGGTGAAAACCTGACCACGATCGGCATTGATGTGAACGAAGCGCTGATCGGTGAGCAGTGGCGCATCGGTGATGATCTTGTGCTCGAGATCACGGGACCCCGAATTCCCTGCGCTACCTTCCGGGGCGTGATGGCCGAACCCAAATGGCTCAAGGAATTCACGCAAGACGCGCGACCGGGCACTTACTTTAAGGTCCTTGAACCGGGCATGGTCTCGGCAGGTGATGACATCGAAGTGATTCACCGTCCGCCGCACGATGTCAGTGTGGCGGTGGCATTCAGGGCGATCACGACGGATCGCTCGCTTGTGGCCCGGTTGCGGGCCGCTGCCGAATACCTGCCCGCCGATCTCGTGGAGTACGCTGCCACCGCTGTGGTCGATACCGACCCCGAGTAACCCTGTGGCCTTGATACATGAACGCAAACACCCCTCGACTCCGACACGGAATCGAGGGGTGTCGTGTGCTGGAACCTAGCGCGTGACGAGGTAGCCGAGGATGCCGCCCACGATGATCACGAAGGCGATCGGGAAGGCGATTCCCAGGAACGACCACAGGTTGAAACCCAGTTTGTAAATGCCGGATTCGTTCTCGATATTGTTCTTGAGTGACGACATGTGCGTGTTTCTCCTGCTTCAGCCACGTGTGTTGCGTTCAGCATATCCTGACAGGTCGTTTCTTGGCTACTCGGCAGTGACCGGTTCGACATCGGGGGCGCTACCGGCGTCAGCTGGCAGGCGTCTCATTGCCGGGAAGAGAATGACGTCTCGAATGGTTGGCTGGTCGGTAAGCAGCATCACGAGACGATCGATGCCAATACCGACACCTCCGGTGGGCGGCATGCCATACATCAGCGCGTTGATGAAATCCTCATCGATTGGCATGGCTTCCTCGTCGCCTGCCTCCTTATCCTCCTGTTGTTCAAGGAACCGTGCCAGTTGATCCATCGGATCGTTCAACTCGGTGAAGCTGTTGCCAATCTCGCCGCCACCAATGTAGGGCTGGAACCGCTCCACATGCTTCGGGTCATCCAGCTTGCGCTTGGCCAGCGGGCTGAGCTCCACCGGGTAATCGGTGAGGAAAATCGGCTGGATCAGGAACGGGCGCACGAAATGCTTCAGCATTTCATCCACCACACGCGGCCAGACCGTGCCGGTCTCGATGTGGGCGCCTTTTCCCCGGGCCCTGGCAATCAGGTCTTCTGCGTCCGGGTGCTCTGTGTAATCAATGCCGCTCGCCTCAAGGATCGCCTGGCGCAGGGTCTTGCGGGGCCACGGCGGCGTGACATCGATGGTGTGTCCCTGGAATTCGAATGTGGGCCCGCCGAACACATCTTCAACCACGTGGAAGATCAGATCTTCGACGTAGCTCATCTGTTGTTCGTAATCGGAATAGGCCTCGTACCATTCCATCATCGTGAACTCGGGCGAATGGCTGCGATCCATGCCTTCGTTGCGGAAATCCTTGGCGATTTCGTAGACCTTTTCGTAGCCGCCGACCAGCAGTCGCTTCAAATAAAGTTCATCGGCAATGCGGAGGTAAAAGGTTTGATCTAGTGTGTTGTGATGGGTAGTAAAAGGACGCGCGGCCGCACCGCCATACAGCGGTTGCAGCACGGGTGTTTCTACTTCCATATAGCCGTGGTCATCCATATAGCGGCGGATGGATGAAACGATCTTTGACCGTGTGGCAAAGACGCGGCGGGTTTCATCGTTGGCCACCAGGTCGGCATAGCGCTGGCGGTACCGCGTTTCGATATCGGTCAGCCCGTGCCACTTCTCGGGTGGAGCATTGAGCGCCT
>DJVD01000066.1 GCA_002440805.1 Chloroflexi bacterium UBA6265 | reverse complement strand
TTGTACATCGAACTGCCCGGCGACGTAGCGTTTGCCGAGCGATGGGGTGGCCAAGGCACCGATGATCGGCAGCCTTGCCTGGCCGCCGTGGGTGTGGCCGCTGAGCATCAACAATGGCGCGTAAGGCACCATGCGATTCGCCAGGTCGGGTTCATGCCAGAGGGCGATCGTTCGGGCCCCTGCGGGCACACCTGCGAACGCTGCCTTCAAATCGGAAGTGCCCAACAGCACGTCATCGATTCCAACCACCCAGAGATCATCGCGGAGTTGCGCCGCTTCATTGCGCAACATCGTGATGTCGCTGCGCTCGAGTACGGGCTCGATCACGCTGCGAATGTTGGCGATATCGTGGTTGCCCCAAATGCCCCAACTACCTATGCGCGCAGTGGCGGTCATGCGCTTAAACGCTGGCTCGACATGGCGGAGGAACCGAGGCGATTCGGAAATGAAATCACCACCAAAGAGGATAATGTCCGGGCGAATCCGTTCGAGTTCCCGAATCGTTGGCGCGAGATCGTTGGCCGAGAAATGCGGCCCAACGTGCGTGTCNNCGCTTCGGCTCTACGAACCTGGCGTACAGGCCGGTCAGGATCGCGACGATGAAACCAATTCCGGTGATCGCGGCGAACGTGCGGATCATGTGTTGCGCCAGGGCACGACGACGCGCTCAACCAGGTCCAGCACCAGGTTCATCAACCAGCCCAGCAGGCCGGTAATGATGAGGCCGACGAACATCTCGCGGATTCGCAGGATCTGGTAGTTCTGCCAAATCACATAGCCAATGCCCTTGCTGGCGGCGAGGAATTCTGTGCCGACAATAACGATCAGCGCGAATCCCAATGCCAGCCGCATGCCGGTAAAGATGGCTGGCAGGCTACCTGGCAGCGCCACGGTGAGGAACATCTGCCAGCGGCTGGCGCCCAGGTTGGAGGCGACATCGCGGAACTGGGTATCGATCGCCAGCACGCCACTCATGGTGCTGAGCGCGATCAGGAAGAAGATGCTGATCGCCACGATCATGATCTTGCTGAGTTCACCGATGCCGAAGGCGATAATCGCCAGCGGCAGGATCGCGATTTTCGGTACAGCGTAGATGGCGGTGGCCAGCGGCATCAGGAAGACGCGCACCGGCCAGAACAGGCCCATCGCCAGGCCAATCATCACCCCGGGGACGGTGCCAATCACGAATCCCGCGAGGATACGCCACATGCTGATGCGGATATCCCCCAGCAGGTCGCGATTCTGGAACATATCGATCGCCGTTGGCCACAGTGCCGTCGGTGCCGGCCAGTAGATGGGATTGATAATCTCGGTACGGCTAAGCAACTCCCATAAAAGCAGCAACAGAACCGGGCCAGCGATGGTGAGCGTGAGTTCTTGCCTGCGTCGACTCATCGGAACGCACCACCGCGTTCAACTTCATCGCGAAGTCGACTCCAGATGCGATCGAAGAGTGGTCCAAACTCGGCGTGGGAACGGATGGTAGTGAGCGAGCGCGGGCGCGGGAAGGGGACGACGATGTCGTCGGCGATGGTGCCGGGTCGGGCTGTCATCACCACGATGCGGTCACCGAGCAGGAGCGCCTCCTCGATGGAGTGCGTTACGAAAATCACCGTTTTGCCGGTGTTGTCCCAAATGCGAAGGAGTTCCTCCTGCAGGATATAGCGGGTTTGCTCATCCAGCGCCCCGAATGGCTCATCCATCAGGAGGAGTTGCGGATCTATGGCCAATGCCCGGGCCAGGGACGTTCGTTGCCGCATCCCTTCGCTCACCTGGTGTGGCCAGGCGTTGCGAAAATCCCCCAATCCAACCAGGTCGAGCAGTTCATCCGCGCGATCGAGTCGTGCCCGCCGGCTTTTGCCATGCATCTGCATGCCATAGGCAACGTTCGACCGGAGGCTGAGCCAGGGAAAGAGGGTGCGTCCGTGGAACACCATGCTGTTTGTGGGCCGCTTGCCATTTGGGGAATCGACCTGGAGCGTGCCGGACGTCGGCGAATCAAGTCCGGCCATCATCCTTAACAATGTTGATTTGCCGCAGCCTGATGGCCCGACGATCACCACGAATTCACCAGGGGCGGCGGAGAGGTTCACATCCTTGCAGGCGGTGATGACACCGCCCGGTGAACTGAATACCTTCGTGATGTTGCGGGCAACAACACACGCTCCTGCAATTGGGTTTGCCTTCGTTTCTGCCTGATTATTTGCGTACGTACGCGACATATCGGGTTATCGGGCGCCGATTGATTCGACGGCCGCATCAATCACATCCTGACGAACCACCGTGGCGGGATCGATCGGCGCATCGAGGGTCATCAGGTCGCGGGCGGAAAAGAACTCTTGCAGGGTCACCAGATTCTCGAGGTTGACCTCGCCATTTGGCTGGTACACAGGGCGAACCGCAGCGGCAATGAGCTCGACTGGCACCGAGGTGTACTTGTTGATGATGGTGAGGTTGAGCGGATCGTTCGGCTCGTCAACAAGGTCGCGGCAGGCAAGCAGATAGGCGGCAACAAAGTCAGACGCAGCCTGTGGATTCTCTTCCACCCAGCTGTCGTTGGAGAAGAGAGCGGTTACCTGCATGCCGGCTACATCGAAATCGTTGGTGAGAATGCGCGCGGCTCCATCCTGCACGGCCTTGGTGGCCAGTGGTTCGCCGACCATCGCACCGTCGAGTACGCCCGCAGCCAGTGCAGTGACGGCGTCTGGGAAGGTGAGGTATTGGAGATCGATGTCATCAATCGTCAGGCCACCGGTCTGCAATGCGGCATCCAACCAAAACTCGGTCGCGCCGGGAGCGTTCACCGAGACTTTCTTACCAGCGAGCTGGTCGACGCTGGTGATGTCGCTATCGGCACCCACCATCAAAGGTGTGGCAACCGGATTACCCTCTTCATGCCCCGGGGCAATGATATTGAGCGGCAAGCCGGTGGCGATACCATTCCAGAACGCGGGACCCACACCACTGAGCGCAACCTGAAGGTCGTTGGTGCTCACCATCACCGCGAGGTCGGTACCGCTGTTCATTGGAGTGGGGGTGACGTCGAGTCCGCGCTCGGCGTAATAGCCCTTTTCCAGCGCAACATAAATGGGCGCATAGATCAGTACCGGCAGGAAGCCGATATTGACCTTCAATGCACCTTCCGGCACGGTGACAGGCGGAATTGCAACCATTTCGATGGTGGCTGGCGATGCCGCGGGTGAAGCCTCGGGTGTGCTCTGAGCCGATACGGCCATGGTTCCGGCCAATGGCAGCGATGCCAGGCTGGCAGCGAAACGACGGCGAGTGAAGTGTGTAGTCATTGTTGGATCAGTCCTTCTTTATCGAGGGTGGCGACGTTGCCACCGGGCAGATTGGCAGGTAGCCCGCGCCAGGCTGGCACGATCATACTACCGCGCCGGCGCGCGTTTGCTGATGAATGTACCCGGCAACCTCGCCGAGTGCCATGCGTTGCTGTGCCATGGAATCGCGATCACGCACGGTCACGGCCCCGTCCTCAAGAGTATCGAAATCGACGGTGATGCAGAACGGGGTGCCGATTTCATCCTGGCGGCGATACCGCTTGCCGATATTGGCGGTTTCGTCGTAATCGATCAACAGGCCGGTTTCGTCCATCAGGCGGTTGTAGAGATCCATGGCCACAGTGGTGAGTTCCGGCTTTTTGGCCAGGGGTAACACGGCGGCCTTATAGGGTGCGAGCGCCGGGGATAGCCGCAACACCGTGCGGATATCGCTCTTTCCGTTCACATCGACGGTTTCTTCTTCATCGTATGCATCTACCAGCAAGGTGAGCATGGTGCGATCGACACCGAAGGTTGGCTCGATCACGTGCGGCAGATATCGGGTATTGGCTGCCTGGTCAAAGTAGGTCAGGTCTTCACCGCTCACTTCCTGGTGGCGGGAGAGATCGAAGTTCGTGCGATTGGCCAACCCGTAGAGTTCCTTCCAGCCAAGCGTGCCGGGAAAGAGGTACTCGAAATCGAGCGTGCGATCGGAGTAGTGGGAAAGCTCTTCCTTGTCATGCTCGCGCACCCGCACATGGTCGGGGTTGAGGCCGATGAGCTTCACCCATTCGTGCATTGATGCGAGCCAGGTTTCGAACATCTCGGGCGATTCTTCCGGCTTGCAGAAATACTCGATCTCCATTTGCTCGAACTCGAGCACGCGGAAAATGAAATTGCCCGGCGTGATCTCATTGCGGAACGCCTTGCCGATTTGGCCCACGCCAAAAGGCAGTTTCACGCGCTGGGTGTTGAGCAGGTTCTTGTACTGCACGAAAATACCCTGCGCCGTCTCTGGCCGCAGATACACCCTGGTGCCGCTCTCGCTCACCGGGCCGATGGTAGTGCTGAACATCATGTTGAACTGGCGAGCGTCGGTGAGGGTGCGATTGCCGCAAACCGGGCAGGCCATATTGGCCTCGCGGAGTATGGCGGTCAGTTCTTCCGGCGTCTTGCTGGCCGCATCGTCCACATGCAGTTTCTCTTCCAGCAAATGATCGGCGCGGAAGCGGCTCTTGCAGGTTTTGCAATCCACGAGCGGGTCGTTGAAATTCACCACATGTCCACTGGCTTCCCACACACGAGGGTGCATGAGGATTCCGGCATCCAGACCCAACATATCGCGGCGCTTTTGGACAAATGTTCGCCACCATAGCTGCTTGATGTTATTGCGCAATTCAGCGCCAAGCGGACCAAAATCCCACGTGTTCGCCAGGCCACCATAGATATCTGAACCCGGATAAACGAATCCTCGCCGCTTGCTGAGAGCTACAATTTTGTCCATCGTGGCGGCTCGGTTCGGTTCCTGTGTCATGCCTGGTCGTCTCCATACGAAAACCGGCGGTCCATTACAGACCGCCGTGTATTTATTTATGTTTCTATTCTATGGGATATCTCGTCAGGATTCAGTCCCGACCCCGACTCCCCGTCGCTTGTACGAAGCGGTCGTGCTGCGGCTGACGTGTCCGAGTGCGGTTTGCACCTCACTCAAGGGCACGCCATTCTCCAGCGCATGCACGGCAAAGCTGTGACGGAGGATGTGTGGCGAGAACGTTTCGATACCCAGTTGGCTGGCGTAGCCCTTGAAAAGTAGCCATAACCCCTGGCGCGTCAATCGCGACCCTCGATGGTTGAGGAACATGGCGCGTTGGTTCTCGTTATCACCCAACAGTTGGGGACGAGCGACTTCGACGTACCGCTTTAGGGACTTTGCCGCCCATACAGGCAGCCCAAGCGATCGCGTTTGGTCGCCACTTGTTTCTGCGGCGACGCTGGCATATTCGGGGCCAATATCATCTACATCCAGTGAAAGCAGTTCGCTGGCACGCACACCGGTGGCGTAGAGCAATTCCATCATGGCCCGGTCACGAATCGATTCGGGGCGCATATCGTCAGCGGTCGTGGCGTCGATAAGCTGGCGAATTTGCTGGTGGGTGAGCACGCGAGGATTGCTGCGCGGCACTGCCGGCGGTCGCAGGTGCACCACACCGTCGAAATCGAGTGATCCTTGCTCCTGCAGCCATTGCACGAAAATCCGCAAGGCAGCCACTTTGCGGGCGATAGTCGAACGCACATATTCATATGCATCAAGGTCTTCGACATAGGTCTCAAGATGCACACCGGTGAGATCGGACCAGTCGCTGATCTTCAGGTGCTGATAGCGCTCCTCGGGTGGAGTTTCCAAAAATTCCACGAATTGAAGCAGGTCGCTTTTATACGCCAGAACGGTATTGTCAGATGCCTTACGATCTTCACGGAGATACGTAAGGAATGAATCCAGTTGTGCAATCATGAGCGTCGCCCCCTTCCGCGAACAAGTCCATCCACCTGTTCGACACTCTGCAATAGTGCTACCCCACCACACGGTTCCGGAGCATTATTGCTACTTGTGCGCTGACTACGCAGAAACCTTGCCACGCATTGCGTCTTCGAGAGTAACCGCGGATTTGCCAAAAGAAGTGGCCACTCCTGACTGAACAATAACACGATTGATGACATTAGCGCCCTGTGCAAGTGCAGGGTCGTCACTAAGTGCCTTATGCCAGCCTTTATTTGCAATGGAGATTCCGTACGGGGTTGTGGCATTGGTGAGGCCTAGTGTGCCTGTTCGGGGTAAAGCACCCGGCATGTTGGTCACACAGTAATGCGTTATGTTGCCTACAGTATACACCGGGTCGCTGTGTTTTGTTGGTCTGGACGTCTCGAAGCAGCCACCCTGATCGATCGCAACATCCACCATTACGCTGCCGGGCTGCATTCGCGTCACCATGTCGGCAGTCACCAGTTTGGGTGCCCGCGCACCGGGGATGAGCACGGAGCCAATCACCAGGTCGGCTGCGGCAACGGCATCGCCAATGTTCTTGCGACTCGAGGCCAATGTGTGTACGCGGCCGTCGAGCACATCATCCAGGTAGCGCAGGCGTTCGATATTAAGATCGACAATGGTGACATTGGCGCCCATGCCCAGCGCCATTTTGGCGGCATTGGTTCCCACCACGCCGCCACCGATGATCACAACATTGGCGGGTGGCACACCGGGGATACCGCCGAGCAGGACGCCACGCCCTCCGTGTGTTTTCTCAAGATAGGTGGCTCCCACCTGAATGCTCATGCGACCGGCCACTTCGCTCATCGGGGTGAGGAGAGGCAACGCGCCGTTAGCAAGTTTGACAGTCTCGTAGGCGATTGCTTGCACGCCTTGTTCGATCAA
>DJVD01000101.1:4092-7110 GCA_002440805.1 Chloroflexi bacterium UBA6265 | reverse complement strand
CGTCGACATCGCGGACGTCGTCCAGCGCATAGCGAGCGAGGCGGGCATGGTCGCCAGCGTTCCATGCATCCCGAATCGCATCGCCGGCAATGAACTCGCGATCCTCGCGCGTGAAGCCCAGTTGCTCGATCACATCCTTCAGGCCGTAGCGAGTCAGGTTGCCGGCAACATCAAACCGTTGCACCTGAACCAATGTATCGATGACATGCCGGCCGTGGACATAGGCGGTTGTCTGCCGACCCTCGTCGCGAACACTGGGGGTGCTCTTGTTGCGTCCCCAGGTGAGGTCAACCCCGAGTTTCAATGCCCGGGCCAGCAGGTAGGGGATATCGAAGGAATAGATGTTGTGTCCTTCAATCACATCGGGATCGAGCCGCTGGATAACGGCGTTGAGCTCCTCCAGCAGCTTCTCCTCTGTACCGGTGCGGATGAGTACCTGTTCGAATGTGCCCTGCTTGAGCGCGATCATGATTACGCCCGCGTCCTCGGCTGCAGGGTCAAGTGAAGTTGTCTCGATATCGAGTTGCAGCCGCCGGACCTCGGCAAAGGTCATCCCCTTGAACATGGTGGTGCCAGTTCGGAACTGGTATTGGGCCGCAAAGGTAGCCGGGCAGATGGCGGCGCCGTTTCGGCGCGCCTCTGGCATGCCAGCAGTGCGATAACCCGCCCATGTTTGGAATGACACCAGGGAGTTGTAGGGATGGGGACCACGAAGCCCGGTGATGTCCAGATCGGCCGCGCCTGCGAAGCGTGAAGCATCTCGCACGATGGCCCAGGGGCGGGCAACGTGGCGCTCACTCCAGCGCTGTTTCCACCCTTTGGCGAAGAAGATCTCCACCTCGTACGGGCCGGCTGGCTCGATGGCCACCACCCCCTTCCGATTATCTGCGCCATACAGCAAAATGGACGCATCGTCGGGTGAAAAGGTGACGCGATCGGCAAGCACGTAATTTGGCTGGTCGGAAAGTGAGCGCTCTATTGGGGACACCCTTTCGTTTACGAGCCCTGTCGTCCCGTTTGTGGGGCATGGCATTGGAAACAGTCTATCCCAGCACGTGTGCGCTTTGCGCCTGTCGCGGTCGCTGGCTGTGTGATCGCTGCGCGCAGGATTGGGTACCGCTGCTGCCAGCGCTCTGTTGCGATCGATGTGGGCATCCGATTCTGGCGCGGATGTGTGAATGTCGATCTATGCATCCTGCGATCATGCGGGCGCGGGCAGTGGCCGCCTATGCCGGCTGGCCGGCGGCATCGTTGCGCAAGGTGAAATACGAGCGAGAGCGTGATCGCGCCCGATTCCTTGCGGGGAAGTTGGTTCAGCCGCTGGCGGCGCTGGGCCAGGTTGATGTGCTGATTCCGGTGCCGTTGCACGCTGAACGACAGGAATGGCGGGGATTCAATCAATCCGACGTCATGGCGCGTTGCCTGGGTGCCTTGACGGCGACAGGCGTGGAACTGGCGATTCGGCGCGTGAAAATCACCGAGTCGCAAACGCATCTGAACCGGGAGCAGCGGATCGCCAATCTCGATGGGGCGATAGCAATTGCGCCCGGCTGGCACGCGGATCCTGCCAGACACTACGTGTTACTCGACGATGTTTACACCACGGGCACAACCATCGGTGCCTGCGCCGAGCAACTCAGCCAGGCCGGTGCGACGAAAATCTCCGCCCTCACGTTCGCGTTCGATTTGCAGCCAAAGGACCTGGAAGCCTATCGTCGCCTGGTTAGCGTTGCCTTGCCGTGATCATTGTTGATCCTGTTTCCCGCGCCCAGGCATCGGCTTCTCGCACGGCCTCTAGCGATGTCACCGCGATACCGTTGTGTTTTGCCAGTACCGATTCGATCACCTCCGCTATGTCCAGGAAGCCAATACGTTCGAGCAGGAACGCCTCCACGGCTATCTCGTCGGCGGCCGAAAGCACGGTGGGGTAGGTGAGCCCAAGCCGGGCCGATTCGCGGGCCAAGCGCAATGCCGGGAACGCATCCTCGCGCGGTGGCTCGAAGGTTATCGACATCGTGTTGCTGAAGTCCAGCGGCGCGAGTTCGGAAGCAGTATGCCGCGGCCAGGTGAGTGCGTACTGGATCGGCAACTTCATATCCGGTGGACTCAACTGGGCAATGGTGCTGCGATCCGCAAACTCAACCATTGAGTGAATGGTGGATTCCGGATGGACCACCACCTCGACCCTCTCGATTGGTGTACTGAACAGCCAGGCCGCCTCGATGAGTTCCAGCCCCTTGTTCATCANNGCCAACTGATCGGCATCCCAGGTGCGGAACGGTCCGCCGCTGGCCGTGAGGATGATGCGGCGTACGTCACGGGCGTCACCGCTTTGCAGGCTTTGCCAAATTGCACTGTGCTCGCTGTCGATTGGGCGGAGGTTGGTGCCGAGCTCACACAACGGCATCATCAGTTCGCCAGCGCAAACAATCGCTTCTTTATTCGCCAGCGCCACAACCTTGCCAGCCTGCAGGGCAGCCAGGGTCGCCGCGATCGCATCGTGCCCGCTGGTGGCAACCACGATGATATCCGCCTCAGGCAAGGTCGCGATTTCGATCAGTGCGTCTGCATTCGGTCGTGCGCCGGTGGCCACGTCGCCCCGGACGACGTGCTTCGGCTGAAACTCGGCGATCTGGGCGTCGATCAGGTCGGTTTGCAAACCGGCCGCCAGTCCAACCAGTTGGAACAGATGGGGATTGCTACGCAGGACATCGAGGGTTTGCGTGCCAATGGAGCCGGTCGACCCAAGCAGGGCAACGGTGGTCATACGGAAATCTCCAATCAGGTCAGGAATGGCACCATGGCGAAGGTGGCGAGCACCACCCAAATGAGGGCATCAATGCGATCAAGGAATCCGCCGTGGCCGGGGATGGCGTTGCTGCTATCCTTCACGCCCGCGCGACGTTTAAGTTGGGATTCGAAAAGGTCGCCCAGCATGCCAAGCCCGCCAAGGATGATCCCAAGCAGGAACGCCACGGCAACATGGATGGGCAGGTTCCCGAAGTGCGCCACCAGTGC
>DJVD01000101.1:0-4062 GCA_002440805.1 Chloroflexi bacterium UBA6265 | reverse complement strand
GGGATGAGCGGTGTGCGACCGATGGATCGACCAACGAGATACGCGAATGTGTCACTGCTCCAGCTAACCAATAGCGCCAGCAAGAACCAGGCAAAGCCTTCGGTGAGGAGGGGATCGCCCCACATGGTGTCGACTGCATTACTCAACCAGTTGGGGCCCGATCCAGCGGTGTTGCGAATGCTGACCGCGGCGTACGCCGGCAATGCCAGGTAGGCCACGCTGCCCATGCGCACCGACCAATCGGAGATTTTCACGGGTCCGGTTGCTGGCAGGATCACAAATGTAAGGGGCACGAGGCAGAGAAGCACCAGCACCAGCGGCAGGCCCTGGTTTTCTTGCCAGAGTTGGGCCGCCACGCAGGCGAAGAGAATAAGATACGTGCCGAATCGCCGGGTAAACGCATCGGTATTTTCGATGAGCTTAATGAGTTCACGCCAGGCGAGGATAAACACCCAGGCCATGGCCAGTGCGAACACCCAGCCGCCGATGAATGCCGGTAACAGGCTGACCAGCACCACACCGATGGCAGAGATCGTCCGCGTCCTCATGCGCCGCGCACCTGGGCCGATGTTGCACCGAAGCGGCGTTCACGCTGGGCGAAATCGAGCAAGGCGGCATCGAAATCGTCAGATGTGAAATCGGGCCAGTATTTGGGTGAGAAGTAGAGTTCGCTATACGCTCCCTGCCAGAGCAGGAAGTTGCTGAGGCGATACTCGCCGGAAGTGCGAATGATCAAATCGGCGTCCGGCAGGTCAGGCATATAGAGGTAGCTGGCGAAGAGTTCCTCGGTGACTGCTTCGGGGTCGATACCCTCGGCAAGCATGCGCTGCACGGCGTGCAGCAACTCCTGCCGACCACCGTAGTTGAACGCAATCGTGAGGACGATGCGGTCATTTTCAGCGGTAAGCGCCATGGCGTGATTTACGGCGGCCTGCAATTCGGGATCAAGTGCGGAGAGGTCGCCGATGTGCCGGAGCTGCGCGCCCTGACGATGCAACTCCTCGGTCTCCGAAACCAGTGCCCGGCCGAGGATAGCCATCAGGCCCGCCACTTCCTCTTCGGGCCGGCGCCAGTTCTCGGTGGAGAATGCCCAGAACGTGAGGTAGCGCACCCCACGCTCGGCGGCTCGCCGAAGGATGGTGCGAATGTTCTCCGTGCCCGCCTCGTGGCCTTCCAATCGGCTCAGGCCACGCTCGCGCGCCCACCGTCCGTTGCCATCCATGATGATGGCAACGTGATTGGGAATACAGGTTGCGGTGGGATCAATCTCCTCGGCCATGAATTAGACCTCGAGCACTTCGGCTTCTTTGTCCTTACCGATGGATTCACTCATCTCCACGTATTTCTTGGTGAGTGTTTCCAACTGATCGTGAGCGCGCTTCTCATCGTCTTCTGAGATCTGCTTGTCGGCCACCAGCGACTTGAAGCTCTGCATCGCATCGCGACGGATGTTGCGCACCGAGATCTTGGCTTCTTCGACGTGGCCGTGAACCTGCTTCACCATCTGCTTGCGACGTTCTTCGTTCAGCATCGGGATATTGAGGCGGATGACAACGCCATCGTTGTTGGGGTTTAGTCCAAGATCGCTGGACTGGATTGCCTTTTCAATGGCCTTCATGCTGCCCTTGTCCCACGGCTGGATCACCAGCATTCGGGCTTCGGGTGCGGAAATGCTGGCCAGTTGATTCAGCGGCATAATGCTGCCATACACTTCAACCTGCAGATCCTCGACCATCGCCGGATTGGCGCGGCCAGTGCGAATAGAGCCAAGGTGATGATGCAGCGCATCCATCGATTTGGACATGCGCGATTCGCTGTCCTTGATTACAGAAGCAACAGTCATGATGCATTCCCTTCGTTCGTAGCTACTAGGGATAGAGTACCGCGATTTGGCGGTAATCGGTGGTTTAGCCCGCGTGAACCAGTGTGCCGATTTCTTCACCCATCAGGGCACGGGTAATGGCGTTGTCCGCCGTGACATCGAACACCCGAATCGGCAGGTTGTTGTCGCGGCACAGCGCCATCGCGCTGGCATCCATCACCTTCAGGTTCTTTTCCAGCGCTTCCTGATGGGTGACGGTTTCATAGCGGACTGCGGCCGAGTCCGTGCGTGGGTCGGCGCTATACACGCCATCCACCCGGTTCTTGGCCATCAGCAGCACATCGACATCAAGCTCAAGCCCGCGCAGCGCGGCAGCCGTGTCGGTGGTGAAGTAAGGAGTTCCGTTGCCAGCCACCATCACCACGACGCGCCCCTTTTCCATATGGCGGATGGCGCGGCGGCGGATATACGGCTCGGCAACTTCGTGCATGGCAATGGCAGTGAGCACGCGGCATTGCACGCCGGCTTTTTCCAGCGCATCTTGCAGGGCAAGGCCGTTCATCACCGTTGCCACCATGCCCATATAATCGGCAGTAGCGCGCTCCATGCCCATTGCGCTCGCCGTGGCCCCGCGCCAGATATTGCCGCCTCCCACAACGATGCCCACCTGCACGCCGGCTTCATGTGCGACGTGAATCTGGCGTGCCATTTCCTGCGCAACAATCGGATCAATCCCGAACTGCGAGTTTCCCATCAGGGCCTCGCCGCTGAGTTTCAACAGCACGCGTTTGGGGGACTGTGGCTCGGTCATGATCGGCTCCTTTGCAATGGATGTCGCACGAGACGGGTGAGTATTGTGGCAAGCGCCGCCCCGGGATCGAACCCGATGGACGGCGCTTTGTGGAATTTGCGTGTGCCTAGGCCTGGCTGGCGGTTTCGCCGAGCTCGAAGCGGGCAAAGCGGCGGATAACGATGTTCTCGCCCATCTTGGAAACCGCATCGGTCACCAGGTCGCCCACGGTCTTCTTGGCATCCTTGATGAACGCCTGCTCCACCAGGACAACGGCCTTGGCGGCAGATTCGCGGTCACCGAACTCGCGCTCAAGCTCGGCCCACTGCTCTTCCGTGATCTCATCGCGGTTGACGAAACGCGGGCTCATGGCCGCAACCTGCATGGATACGTCCTTGGCAAGGCCACGGAATCCTTCGGTGCGGGCAACAAAGTCGGTTTCGCAGCTTACTTCCACCATGGCGCCGATCCGGCCCTGGGCGTGGATGTAGGTGTCGACGAGGCCATCGTTGGCAGCGCGATCGGCCTTCTTGCCGGCCTTGGCCAGACCCTGCTGACGCAGGTAATCCTTGGCCTTTTCGATGCTGCCATCATTTTCTTCCAGCGCGCGCTTGGCATCCATAATGCCGGCGCCAGTCGCTTCGCGAAGTTCCTTGATCATTGCGGTAGTGATTGCCATTGGTGCTCCTTCACAGCGTTGTGGTGAGGTTGATCGGGCAAGCGTTCACTCGCCCGAAAAGTGCCAGTTATTCTTCGCCTTCGGAATCGGCGGCCTTCTCGGCAGCGCCGGCGAGGGCATCGTTGGAGGCGGCGACAGCATCGCTGAAGTCATCCGAACCGTTGACGCTCTCGTGCTCGGTGCGGCCGTTGATGGCGGCATCGGCAATGCCTTCGGTGATCATGCGCAGGGCGCGAATGGCGTCATCGTTGGCCGGAAGCGGGTAGGTGATCGGTGTCGGGTCGCTGTTGGAATCCACCATGGCAATGGTCGGGATACCCAGGCGCTGGGCTTCCAGCACGGCCAGGTGCTCGCGGCGCGGATCGATGATAAAGAGAGCGCCTGGCAGCTGGGCCATATCGCGCATGCCACCGAGGCTTCGCTCCAGCTTGGAAAGCTGCAGTTCCTTCTTGGCGGCTTCCTGCTTCGGCAGGTACTTCCATTCGCCACGTTCCTGCTCACCCTGCAGCTGCTTCAGCAGGCGCAGGCGGTTCTTGATGGTGACAAAGTTGGTGAGGGTACCGCCAAGCCAGCGCTTGTTAATGTAGTACTGGCCACTGCGCTGGGCCTGCTCGGCAATGATTTCCTGCGCCTGCTTCTTGGTGCCCACAAACAGGATGTGGCCACCGCGAGAGGTGATTTCGCTAATGTATTCGTGCGCGGCATCAAGCATCGGCACTGTCTGCTGCAGGTCCAGGATGTGGATACCGTTGCGCTCGGTGAAGATGTACG
>DJVD01000235.1 GCA_002440805.1 Chloroflexi bacterium UBA6265 | reverse complement strand
GACCACCGAGGTGGTAGCCAATAGCGAGGAACGTGAGTGTCAGGCCAATCACGGTGGCCCAGATAAAGGTGCTTTCGCCGAAGTAAGGGGCGATCAGGTTGGTGGCGGCAATCTCGGTACCGATACTCACGAGTCCGCCCAGGAACACCATGAGGCGAATTCCAGCGATATCCCGGTTGCGAAGTAGTGGGGGGGTCTCGGTCGTCATATGTCTGATTGTACGGAGCCCTTATCAATTCGGCCACCACATGACTGTTCGTGCAATCTGCACAAAATGGGATCGTCTAAACGTTGCCAGAAACCTGGAAATGGTGTTCAGTGGAGGCATACACGCCGGGGCAATGGTTCCCGGCATTCTTGCGTAGCTCATTGTATACACGTAGCGACATCTGCGTGGGCGAGGTGATCACGAATAATCATGGCTAAGGTCGTAGTTATCGGTGGCGGCGTTATTGGGCTTTCCACAGCATGGGAACTGCACAAACGGGGAGAGGACGTGATCGTCCTCGATTCGCGGACCGCCGGAATGGCGGCGTCGGCGGTCAATGCCGGTTGGGTGTCGCCCGCGATGGCGGGGCCGGTACCGGCGCCGGGGCTGGTTAAGACATCAATGAAATGGATGCTTGACCCGGAGAGCCCACTGTATATCCGGCCACGTCTCAACAAGAGCTTCATCTCCTGGCTCTATCGATTCTGGCGCGCATGCAATGCCACTTCGTACGCCGCCGGCCTCGAGGCCACCGCGGTGCTCGGCGGCGGCACTATGGAAATCATGGACCAGTGGGTTGCCGACGGCGTCAAATTTGAGATGCACGATTTCGGATTGCTCTATGCCTATCGGGACCAGGCAGCGATGGAAACGGATCTCAAGGCGTTCCAGGGTGTGACTCCGTACGGGTACGCACAACCAACCGCGATGTACGGCGACGACCTCCGCCAGTTCGAGCCGGTGCTGTCGGACGAACTGGTCGGCGGCTATCACGTTAAGGAAGAACGCACGGTGCAGCCGGTGAGCCTGGTGAAGGGGCTGATCGCCAGCCTCCAGAACGCCGGCGTGGAAATCCGCAATGGGGCGCCCGTGGTTGATCTTGAGGTGAGCCAGGGCCGGGTTGTTGCAGTGCGTACGCCAGCCGAACGCATCGAAGCGGATCATGTGTTGATCGCCGCTGGCGCGTGGACAGGGGAAATCGGAAAAATGGCTGGTGCCAAACTCCCGATTGAGGCAGGCAAGGGCTACGGCCTTGATTTTCGGCCCGCGCCGGTGAAACCGAAGCAGTCGATCTATCTTCATGACGATCGAATTGCGATTTCCCCGTTCAACGATGGGCTGCGCCTCAGCGGCACGATGGAACTTTCGGGCATCAGCGACAAGGTGACGGCCCGCCGGATTGGCGCCATCCAGAAAGGTGGCAAGCGTTTCCTTAATGGCTTCCCTGATGACGCGAAGCCAACCCAGGTTTGGGCTGGCATGCGCCCAATGGCACCCGATGGCCTACCGGTGCTCGGTAAGGTTTCGGGGTTGAGCAACCTCACGGTGGCCAGCGGCCATGCCATGCTTGGTGTGACCCTGGCCGCAGTGACGAGCGTGCAGATGGCGGAGCTGATCACCAGCGGCAAAACGCCAGACGTACTCAAGCCGTTCTCACCGGCCCGATTCAAGGGCATTGTGTAGTACCTCGTACACCTGATCTTCCTGTTTTCCGGAACCACGGGCACAATGCTCGTGGTTCTTACTCTTTTTCAACGCGGCATCAAGTTCCTGAGGGTGACGACAATGACAAGAGTTGTGATCATCGGTGGCGGCATTATCGGCCTTTCAGCGGCCTGGGAACTTCACCTGCGTGGCGCATCGGTGATCGTACTGGATGCCCGAACGGCCGGGATGGCCGCCTCGGCGGCGAACGCCGGCTACATTGCCACGTCCTTACCAGGACCGGTCCCCACGCCTGGGTTGGTGAGGACATCAATGAAGTGGATGATGGATCCGGAGAGTCCACTGTATATCCGGCCTCGGGCCAACAGGCAGTTCCTCACCTGGCTGTACCAGTTCTGGCGCGCCTGTAACAGCAGTGCCTACGATGCCGGGCTCGAAGCGAGTGCAACGTTGCTACAAGGCACCAACGCTGTGATGCAAGGTTGGCGTGATGCCGGGATCGCATTTGAGATGCACGATTTCGGCCGATTAACGGCCTATCAACAGCAATCCGTGATGGAAAAGGACCTGGCTGCATACGACAAAATGGCGGTGTTTGGACATCAACGGCCGGAAGCAATGCATGGCGAGGTGTTGCACGAATTCGAACCGGCACTGTCCCGAGAGATCACCGCAGCATATTACATGAAAGGTGAGAGAACCGTTGAACCGATCAGCCTCGTGAAAGGGTTAATCGCCAGCCTCGAGCGTGTGGGTGTCGACATTCGAAACGGCTCGCCGGTAGTTGACATAATACATTCTGGCAATCGCGTCGTTTCGGTGCGAACGCCTACAGAGCAGATTGATGCAGACCACGTCCTCATTGCTGCCGGCGCCTGGAGTGGCGAGATCGGCAAACTGGTGGGGGCACGGCTGCCGATACAGGGTGGCAAAGGGTACGCGCTGGATTTCGACGCAGCCCAGGGGAAGCCACAGCGGTCGATCTCGTTGCGCGATGCCAAGGTGGCCGTCACGCCGTTCAATGGTGGCCTGCGGCTTTCCGGCACCATGGAACTGACCGGACTGAGTGACGATCTCAATATGCGTCGCATTGCTGCCATACACAGTGCTGGTAAACGATTCCTGAACCTCGTGCCAGATGAGCCAACGCACATTCGGTCTGGCATGCGACCGATGGCACCGGACGGATTGCCGGTGCTGGGTCGGGTCGGCAGGTTCAGCAATCTAACGGTTGCCACGGGACATTCCATGCTGGGCGTCACCATGGCCGCGGTGTCGGCCAAGCACATGGCGGAGTTGATCACGACGGGCGAAGCGCCTGAAGTCCTCGCGCCGTTTTCTGCAGATCGGTTCCGGGGGATACTCTAGCGTCGATGCGCAGGAGAAACAGTGACTCTCTCCGGCGAATGGGGACTTGAGGCACTTTTGCGCACAAGCTAACTTATCCGCAAATGATTTGCCCCGCCACCGAAAGTGGCATCACCCACCGGGCGATGCCACTCCGATTTTTCTCACCTGATCGAACTGGTTAGACCAACACGGGCTGGCCATATGGCCGCATTGCCTTTGCATCCTTCAAGGCCTGCGCCCACCAGCCGAGTTGGTTGAACAGCACACGGGCAGCGCCGTTAACAGCATCCGCATTGATTGGATCGCCGTTGTCATCGAAGTTCTGGTTCATCAAATAGAAGCTGACCACATCGCGCATCGTTACCGCGTGCAATTCGGCGAACACCAGGCGGAGTTGCTCCACAGCGCGCAGACCGGCAGCGAAGCCGCCGTATGCGACAAAGCCGACCGGCTTGGCCTGCCAGGCGGATTTCGGCATCGCATCGATGAAGGCCTTGATCGGTGCCGAGAACGAATGGTTGTACTCCGGCGAAATCACGATCACCGCATCCGCAGCTTCGAGACGGGCTGAAAGGGCTTCCACGTCCGCATTGCGACTGAAGTCGTCCGGAATATCGAACGCCGCCAGATCGATGGCACCTACCTCGAATTCGGAGTTGAGGCGGGCCTGCTCCACGATCCAGTTAAACGGGATTTCGCCGAAACGGCCGCTGCGGACACTCCCGAGTACGATCTCAAGTTTGAGTGGCGAGTTGTCGAAAGACATTGATGGTCCTTGTCATGTCTGGCGGGATCGGTGCTTGCGAACTTCTCCCATCACATACTGTTCGTAAGTCGGTAACTATTAGTACCTCACGTTATTGAACATCCTGTTGATGGAAAAGTCAAACCACTTTTCTGCCTGGGTCCGATCAGTCGTCAGCATTTCGATACGAGACTCCCGCTGAGGGTGCGCATGATAGGAACTCTTTAGAGCCGGTGAACCTTGTTTTCGTTCCCCTATAAAGCTGGAGATTGACAAAACATGATTTGATGGCAGAATGGAGAGAACCAGTCTGTTTCGTAATAGCGATGATGTCTGCGCGTGGTCGCGCCGGAGTGGGGAGATTGTGTCGTGGCAGATACGGTTCAATCCTGGAACGAAAAGATCATTGAAGAGTTTCGGGCCAACGGTGGTGAAGTGTCCACAGCAAATTTCGGTCTCAGTTTGATCCTCCTCCACCACACCGGAGCTCGCACAGGGGAGAAGCGCATCAATCCGCTGCGTTCGCTATTCGACGGCGAAGGCACGTGGCTGGTGGTGGCGTCGGCACAGGGCGCCGATTCACATCCCCACTGGTACCACAACGTGATGGCCCACCCCGAGGTTTGCATCGAGGCTCCAGGCAGGGGCACTGTGTCCGTCCGTGCGGAAGTTCTCGCCGGGACGGAACGTGACAAGGCGTGGGCCGCATTCACAGCAGCCTACCCCATGTTCCTTCAATATCAACAGGAAACAACGCGAATCTTCCCGGTGATTGTCCTTCGACGTCCGGAATAGAGGGACCAGTTAGGTGAGGTGTTTGTCGGCGAAAACCTGCAAGCGCTGGGCAATGGCGTGGCGTTCAATTGGTTTACCACCCGGCAGCTGCACACCGACGAGGTGCAGCGCGCCCTCGCCTGTGCCGATGACCACTACTCTCCCCTGCACCTCAATTTTCCCTGGCGGAAGTACCTGCTCGGGATCCACAGTCGCGCGATGAATCTGCATCCGCTCGCCATTGGGCAATGTTGTCCATGCCCGGGGCCATGGCCACATCGCGCGGATGTGACGCTCAATCTCATTCGCCGGTCGTTCCCAATTGATACGGCCGTCGTCCTTGTGCAATTGCTGGGTCTCACTGGCACCTTCGGGTTGCGGCACAGGATTGATCCTACCTGCCAGCAGGTCGTCAAGACGCGCATGCAGTAGGTCGGAAGCCGCCCTGGCCAGTTTCGGTGTGAGCGATTCGGTGGTGTCCTCCGGGTCAATCGCTACCGAAATCGTATCGAGCATTGCGCCGGTATCCAGGCCGTGATCCATCTGCATCAAGGTGACGCCGGTCACCTCTTCGCCCGCGGCAATCGCGGCCGATATCGGGCTGGCTCCCCGGAATTTGGGTAGCAGCGAGGCGTGCAGGTTCACGCATCCCAGCCGTGGAAGTTCAAGGATCCACTTTCCCAGGATCATCCCAAAGGCAGCCACCACGATCAGGTCAGGCTGTGCCCCGATGATCTGCTTCTTTGCCTCGGCGTGACGCAACGAATCAGTCTGGAGCAATGGCAACCCCAAGGTGGCGGCTGCTTGCTTCACTGGCGGCGGAGCCAGTTTCTTGCCGCGACCTGAAGGTCGGTCAGGTTGGGTGACGACCAACACGATATCGATATCGCTTCGCGTTGCCAGCGTAGTGAGCGCCGGAACGGCAAAATCGGGCGTTCCCATAAAAATGATTCGTGGTTTGGCCATGGTACGTATCCTTGTGTAGCCGCAGGGCTCCTGCGGTACACTGCCCACAGGTGTTGATGCCTGTATTGTGCGCGATTGGCTCGCGCGGAGTCGTACATGTCGTTCTCAATCGCCAGTCTTCTGGCAGCATCGCCGGGACCCGATATCAATCAGGCTTCATTGCAGATGGGCCCAAACAACGGCTCCGTCTTCAACATGGGATGGAGTTCCGATTTCACGGCGCGATCGTGGTGGGCCGTGCTCGTGTGGGTGGTTCTGCTGGTTGCCCTGCAGGCCATCAGCTGGCCGTTGGTGCGCCGAATGTTCTCCCGCCTACCCGATCGCGGCTGGGCATTTGCGCGGCCAATCAGCATCATGCTGGGCGGACTCATCGTCTGGTACCCTGCCTCGTTCGGGTTGGTTCCCTTCACCGCCATATGGTCGATTGGCGCCATGATCCTGCTCGCAGCCATCAACTGGTTGATCGTGCGGCGCGTGTCCGTCTCTCCNNCCCTGGTACGCCGGCGGCGTTCTCAACTACTACTACTTTGGCACGTACCTGGTTGCCAACCTGATCAAGATCACCGGCATTCCACCGGAGATCGCGTTCAACCTGGCCACTCCCCTCTTCCCCGCCATGCTCGCTGCGGGGACGTTCAGTATCTGTGCGACGTTCGGCAAACGACTCACCGCTTCGAATTTCGGCTCAGCGCTCTCCGGCATTGCAGGCGTGTTCTTCGTCCAGTTCGCTGGCAATTTCATCGTCGCTTCGCGACTCTGGGATCGCGCGATCAATAAGGTATCCTCAGCTGAGCCTTTCACTTATTGGGTATGGGAACCAACCCGCGCTATCCCTGTTCCGAGTCAACAGGTCAATATCACGGAGTTCCCCTACTTCGGCGCGCTGTATGCCGATCTGCATCCACACATCATGGCCATGCCATATACCCTGGTTGTAATAGCGCTCGCCTGGCAAATTGCGGCCAGTTGGCGAACGATTCCGCTGCTCTTCATTCGAAAACGACTCAGTCCAACGCACCAATTGGAGATCCTGGCGCCATTTACGATGATTGGCATCGTTATCGGCGTGATCTGGATGACAAACGCCTGGGACATGCCGATCTCGGTTGTGATCGCTATCCTTGGCCTCACGATGATGACCATACGCGTGCCATCGTTGCTGGAACGGCTGGCGATCGTTGCTGGCGGCACCGCGATTATCGGCCTGGTGGCATCAATCGTGGCATTCCCCTTCAATCGCAAATTCGAAACCCTCTTTGGCGATGTGGGCTTAACCACCGATACCACTCCCCTCCTGGCCCTGGAATCGCACATTGGAGTTCAACTCATCATATGCACGCTTGGGGCGATCGTGCTTTTGGGCTATGTCCGCAAACAGGCCGTCGACAACGCAACACTATTGCAGGTGCTGGGCGGCATTGTTGTCGCTGGCGTGGCGTTACAGTGGGCCACAAGCGGCTCCGATGGCGTCCTCCACCGCATTGCCGAGATTGCGGTTGTTCTTGCATTGGTGGGCATCTGGACCAATATTGCCTGGCAATCGGCCACTGAGCCAAACGATTTCGGCATGCCTGTGAGTTGGCTGCAATCCTTTGCGGTGGCAGCGATGACCACCTCGGTGATCCTCACGCTGTTCGATCGGGAAGTGCTCGGCCTCTATCTTGGTATCGGACTGAGCGCGGTCATCGTCTGGATTGGCCTGGAACGGCAATCGGCACGATTCGTGGCGGCCCTGATCGCAGGAGCAACCCTGTTGGGCGCGGTCCTGGAGATCATCTACCTGGTGGATGACCTCGATGGCAGCCGCTGGTACCGCATGAACACGATCTTCAAGTTCTATAACCAGATTTGGAACCTGCTCGGCATTTCCTGCGGCGTGATCGTGGGTATCGTCATTTGGCGCCTGCTGGTATGGGAAGAGCCAGCAGATCGCCTGCAGCCCCGACCTGCCGCCTCCATGACCGGAGATCGCGCCGTGCGGCTCACTGCCGCCATCGCCCTGCCATTGATGGCTTTGCTGGGTACATACATGCTGGTGGCCACACCTGTTCGACTCGATCAGCGATTCGGCGATGGCGGCGATGTCACCCTCAATGCCTATAGCTGGATGGATTACGGCGAAGTACCGATGCAAAACGCCCCACCGTTGACATTTGCTGATGACCTGGAAGCCATCAACTGGATCAACGAGCACGTCAGCGGCACGCCAACGATTGTGGAAGCGTCGTTCGGCACCTATCGCTGCAATGGTTCCAGGTTCTCGATCACCACCGGTTTGCCGAGTGTGATCGGTTGGGTGCGCCACGAACGCCAGCAACGCGCCGTCACCGATCTCGACACGCGCGAACAGGCGGTGAAAGCGTTCTATACCGATGGCAACGGCGATGTGAACGCGAAACGAGCGTTCCTCGATACCTACGGTGTGGAATACGTTGTTGTCGGGCAGATGGAACGGCAATATCCCACCATTTCGGGCAACGATTGCATCAGCCAGGGTGAGCCCAAAGCGATTGCAACCATCGAATCCATGGAAGGCACGGACCTGGACGTGGTTTTCGAAAACGAGTCCACCACCATCTATCGTGTTATCCGGGATGGGAACTGAGAAATGGGGTATACTCACCAGCGCTGATCACAGAAATGTGATCAGTTTCGGGGTGTGGCGCAGCCTGGCAGCGCGCGGCGTTTGGGACGCTGAGGTCGGAGGTTCGAATCCTCTCNNCGGATTGGAGATATCTCCAATCCGCTTTTTGGTTAACCATGGGCATTGCGGACGTGCATCACCAAATGACGGCGATCGGGACTGCAACAGGCCCTTTCCTCGCTACACTGTGAGCACCACAGCTGTGTGGTTCCGACGGTTCCCAACCTGATTTCCAGGGAGCAGCAACCGGAGCGCGGTCCATGGAGAGCATCCGACAGAATCTTGAGGCAGAGCATCGACAGGTAGATGATTTTGTCCGCCTCTATTGCCTGCCAGGTCTTGACCCGTCGCTGATGGTATACGACGAGTGGAACACTCACGATGTCCTGGTCCATGTTCTGGTGTGGCATGAGAGCTTCGCCCGCAATGTGGATGCCCTTGCGAGGGGCCTGCCTCCCACACCGGAATTCGGGAGGATAAGGGAGATAAACGATCGCGGCATGGCGAAGTATGGTGACATCCCGGTGCGAACTTTGCTGCGGCACCTTCGGAGAGCCCAGCGTACGATTGATGATCATATTCTGGACAACAAGGTTGAACTGATTCCTTACCGAGTCGACGGTCCGTCCTATTCGCCGGCAAAGCACCTGGACGTCGTTGGAGGTCATGTGAGGCGGCATTTCTGGGATGTGCTGTCTGTGCAGGTTGGAGGACATGGGGGGCCGAACCCTGACGGCGCTCCCAGGAACCATGCACGCCCGGCCATTCCCCAACAAGAGCCAAACAAAACACCCCTGGCCAAATAGCCAGGGGTGTTTGCATCCGAATGGATTAGCGGCTGTAGAACTCCACCACGAGGTGCTCGGCGCAAATCACCGGGATCTCTTCGCGGGAAGGAATCGATTCAAAACGAGCGCTGAGCTTGTTTACATCGAAGGTCATGTACTTGGCAACTTCGCCACGCGGCAGGATTTCGGAGGCAAACAGCGGGCTCTTGCGGCTGCGCTCGCGCACCGTGATCACATCGCCCGGCTTCAGGCGCATGCTTGGGATGGTGGCCTTCTTGCCGTTCACCATGAAGTGACCATGGGTCACCATCTGGCGGGCAGCGTAGATGGTCGGCGCGAAGCCGGCGCGAAGCACCAGGGCATCCATCCGGGTTTCGAGAAGCTGCAAGAGATTGTCGCCGGTGGATCCGGGCATACGTGTCGCACTCTTGTAGGCGCGAACGAGTTGCTTCTCACTAATGTTGTACTGGAAGCGCAATCGCTGCTTCTCGAGCAGCTGCACACCATACTCCGACGGACGACGTCGTCGGCCGCGGGCGGCACCGTGCTGTCCCGGAGGGGTTGGGCGCTTGCGCATACCGGCAGCTGCCTTCGGGGTGAGGGCAACACCGAGTGCACGACTCTTCTTAACCTTGGGTCCTGTAAAATTCACCGAACATTACTCCTTTTGCGCGTGATTCAGGGTGGGGTCATCCCCACATACCTGGCGTCATGATTCCTGGCGCACCGGATTCGAAAATCCGACCATCGATACTGGCGCAACTACAGTGCACGATGTTTCGGCCTGGGCATGGCAAACGGCGCAACCTGCGTTGCGCTCGGCTGGTAAGTATAGCCGTGACAATCCCTATGGTGCCAGTCGATTCAGGTGCCAGTGATCATCCTCACCACGGGTGTAGAGAATCCGGTCGTGCAGGCGATTTTCACGACCCTGCCAGAATTCGATCGCCTGCGGCACGATGCGATATCCACCCCAGTTCTCGGGCCGGGGAATTTCATCGACATCCGCGAATTGGTGCTCGTATGCCTCGAAGCTGGCCTTGAGATCGTCAGCGCTCGCAATCGGCTCGCTCTGGTTGCTTGCCCAAGCTCCAAGCTGGCTGCCACGCGGTCGAATGCGGAAATATGCATCCGATTCTTCCGCCGAAACCTTGTGCGCCACACCCGTAAATCGCACCTGACGATGGAGTGAATGCCAATAAAATAGCGCCGAGATAGATGGATTGGTCGCCAGGTCCCGGGCCTTGGCACTGCCGTAGTTTGTGTAGAAAACCACGCCATGTTCGTCGAAGCCCTTCATTAGCACCATCCGCGTTTGCGGCGTGCCGGCTGCCGTGACGGTGGCGATGGACATCGCGTTCGGCTCCATCAAGGTCGATCCTCCTACCTCTTCCCACCACAACCGAAACTGGTCAAACGGGTCGGGCAGCGCATCTGTGTCACCAAATGTGGCAAGATCATAGGAAATTCGCATGGCGGCAATTGATTTGGAATTCATGGCGGATTTGGTTACCCTGCACGCACAGCGCATCATCACAATCAGGTGATGCATCACCCTCGAATTGTACGTCAACTTCCCGGAGGATTGTGAATGTATCGCCTCATTGTTTTGGCCCTGGTGATAGTTTCGTCGATGGTCGCAATGGAGGCTGATGCGCAGACGCCGCAAGCCGCCACATGTGAACTCACGCCCCTGACATTGCCACTCTTTGATGGCACGCCATTGGCTGAACTCGCTACACCGGCGGCGTCACCAGTTGCAATCACAATGACCGATGCTGAGGCCGCCGAACTCCTGGCCATGTACGTGGCCTGCACCAACACCGGCGATCCGACCCTGGTTTGGGCCATGTTTACGCCGCGTTGGTTTAGCTCGCAGTTCGGAGATTCTGAGGAACACTACCTCCCCGCATTCGAGTACGAGATCGCCACTGGCAACGCACCTGTAACGGATCCGCTGGTGCTCGAATCGGTGGATGATGTCGAAATGAAGGCCGACGGCCGGGTTGGTGTGACTGCCACGTTCAGTAGTGCCGACAAGCAATGGACCGATCAATTGATCCTGGTCAACAGCGATGGCCAGTGGCTGATTGATGGCGTGATTCTCATCTCGCCACCCGACTAGACGTTGGAGTTGTCGCGCCGCAACCGACCTCCCGCACTGTGGGTACCCTTGTAGCTATCGAGGATGAGATTCTTGAGGGTGAGCACGAACTCATCATCGTCGCGATTCCCACTCAGGAAAATCGGATAACTGGATGATCGTGGGCCACCCTGCAAGATTGCTCCTGTAGCGTAGCGACGTACACCCGCAAACTCGGTCCAGCGGCGGAACCGCCCCCTACCCGAGCAAATACCAACGGTGGTAAGTGTGTAGTTGATTGGGAGACCAAGAACGATCACGAATGCAACCAGCAGAAGCAGCACACTTATCCAGCGGGCATCAATGATCAACGCCTCGGCAATGATGATCATCACCCCGGCTGTGAACGGTAAAGCAACCATTTTGGCCCGGGCCAAAAGTGGGATTGGCACCTGTAGCAACCGCTCGCCTTCGATGCGCGAAGGTGACCAGGCCAGCCTCGCCAACCAAAGCAACAGGGGCACGAGTGGCAACAATATGTATGTAAGTGTCACCATCAGTACTTCCTGGGTCGGATAGTCAGGATCGTCCGGAGCGCGGTTTCACCCACCATAGCGACCCGCATCAACCGCCGCTGCGTATCTCAGGTGTCGCGTAAGGAGTGGAAGCCGGCGCATCTTCGAGGATATGCTCTGGCACGTCGATACGCACGATCCCGAGCTCGTTCTGCAAGTACACCACAGTGTCGTGTTCCGCAAATCCTACCCACGGAAGGAATCCCTGACCTCGATACAGGGGATGCACGGTCTCGAAATCACCCCAGATCTGCAGATCCAGTTGCCAGTCGCCGGCAAGGTAGCTGGCGCCATCCGCGCGGTTAAAGCAACCGACAAACCGCTTCTCAACCGATGGTCGATTGCACATACCACGTGTTTTCTCCCAATACGGGATATCCCACTCTCCAGGTTCGTCGGGCACGGCATTTGCATCGGGTAGCTGCGTGATGGTCATGGAATGCGGCGCGACGGTAAAGGCCGCCATTTCCTCCGAATCAGCCAGTTTGCCCCGCAATAACACCAGCGATCCATCGCCATTGCTGGAAGAAAATTCGATGGTCTGCAACGGGATTTGCACGCGTTGGTGGGTCTCAAGGTGTTCCAGTTCGTTGCCGCCGGCATTCGGCCAGGCGATGAACTGGGCGCGGTATAACCATGGGCTGGTGCCCTGAACCTCGGCGTTATCCAGCGGCACCACAATCAGCAGTGCGCCGTCATCGGCGTCTGTCAGCTGCTCGGCATCTTTTCCAGGTACAAGTCCGAGGCTCATAGCCACGTCAAGGCGCTCATCATCGAGCACCACAATGGGAACGCCAATAACCAGCACAAGGGCGAGGACAACGGCAATAGCCATCCACACCCTGCGCTGAAGCGAAGCGTGATAATGCATGGGGAGTTGAACTCTATCTACTCGTCGTCGTCGGTTTCGTCTTCATCGATCGATTCGAGTTCGTATTCACCGCTTGCAACCACCGAGAGATCGCTCAGGGCGTCGAACACGCCAAATGTGAGGTCTTCGAAATCGATCTTGCCGTGCACGTAATCGACGAACGCTTCCGTCAGCTCGGCACCAACTTCGCGTGCGATTTGTTCCTGCTCTGCGACAAGCTCATCCGGCAAGAGTTCACGCGTGGTGACATCGTGATCATGGTTATGGTCGTGGTCGTGACCGTGATCGTGATCATTGTGGGACATGGGGAACCTCGGTTCTGTTCAATGGGTCGAATGCCGCTCTGCATTCCGCATAGATTGTAGTGGGTGGCGTCAACAAACTTCCCGGCATTGAACTTCCAGTTTCGGCGAAGGGCCGCCTTCTCAGGTATCCTTTCCAAGGTTGGCGAGCAGTTGCCGACGTGAATATGCCAGCAATGGAGCACCCGATTTGACCGATCTCGCCATGCCAGCATCCGAACGCCCGGCAGATAATCGATTCGCTCGTTTCTCACACGCACTTACAGTGGAGCGCTTGCTGTGGGCAGTGCTGATTCTGCTCGCAATCTGGACCCGGTTTTGGGACCTTGGCTACCGCGCCCAGCACCACGATGAATCGCTCCATTCCTACTACAGTTGGCTGTTTGCTACTGGAGAACGACTTTATCAACATCACCCGCTGATGCATGGTCCGTTCCTCTTCCATGCAAACGCATTGATGTACAAGCTATTCGGTGCCAACGACACCACCAGCAGGCTGGTGCCGGCGGCGTTCGGGGTTGCTATCGTCTGGATGCCGTGGCTACTGCGTTCGCCACGAATGCTGGGTCGGTGGGGAGCCCTGGCGGCGAGTTTCATGCTGCTCATCTCTCCCAGCATGCTGTATTACACCCGCTATATCCGCCACGATCCTTATATGGTGGCGGGGTGCCTGCTGCTTGTAATTGCGATTTTCCGCTACCTGGAAGTACCGCAACGGCGCTGGATCATCATCGCGTTTGCCTCGGTTGGGTTCCTGCTCACCAATCACGAGTTGGTGTTGGCCACCTTCGCGATCATGGTGGCCATGCTCTGGGGATCGCTGCTCTTCACCCATCTGCGTCCGCTGATCGCGGTTCACGTTCTATCGCTGGTACTTCTGGCAATCGCCGCATGGAGATGGATGGATCGGCCATGGCCACCGATTCCATGGAGTCGCACGGCAGACAAGGCGCTTACCGGCAGCCAATTCGGTGAGTTCCTCCGCATTAGTGGTCCAATCGTGCTGGCGGTTCTTGGCATTCTCCTGGTGATTGCGTGGGTGCGAGATACACGCGTGGCGGCTGGTGCTGGTGCGGTGCTGGCGATCATCGGCGGCGCGTGGTGGTGGATATCCCGGGACTGGATTCCTGCGGTTCCCGATTACAGCATGCTGTTGCCTGATCAGCAGAACACGTTCCTCAGCACATCGCAGTTCTACTGGGCCCTGCTCCAACATCCGTTTGTGCAGGGTGTGCTGGTGATTGCCGCTTTCTTTGTGATCGGCTGCGCCTTAACGATTCGCTGGATGCTTGCCGACATGCCAAAAGGCGAAAACGGCGTTGACTATGTCTTCGGCGATGCCAAACCCAATACCGTGGCCGATGGTGTGCGCCATGCACTGCACGATGGCACCGGCATCTATATCGGCGTGTTGGTGGGGTTCGCAATCTGGGTCGTGCTGTTTACTTCGTTCTTCACGAATCCGAACGGCGTCGGCTCCGGCACGTACGAGACCAATGGCACCCTCCTGTACTGGCTGGGCCAGCACGATGTGCAGCGCGGCGGCCAACCCTGGTTCTACTTCATCATTCTCGCCCTGCAGTACGAATGGCTCAGCTTCCTGCTGGCCGGAGCCGGTACTGCGTTGGTGACCTGGCGATTGCTACGCTGGATATCCGGTGGCAAATCTGGCCCTAACCTGTTCTGGTATGTGTTTATCGTCGGCTGGTTCGTCGGCATGTTTGGCGTGCTCAGTTGGGCTGGCGAGAAAATGCCGTGGCTGATCATGCACATCGTATTGCCAGCAACGCTGGTGGGTGCGTGGGTCATCAACACGCTGGTCGAAGGCGCGCTTGCCTGGTACAGGAACCACAATCGCGAATTCGGCCCAATCACGCGCTACGGTGGGCTGGCACTGATGGGCTCGTTACTCGTTGCCGGCATCGCCTGGTTCTACCTTGGATCACGCCTTACGTATGGCGAATGGGTGCAACTGGATACCGGCGCATGGCAGCGGACTGCAAC
>DJVD01000126.1 GCA_002440805.1 Chloroflexi bacterium UBA6265 | reverse complement strand
GTGATGGTCGGCGAAGTAGAGGTAACCGACAATCGAGGTGTCACCAACCTTTTCCAGGGTGATAGTGCCATCTTCAACGGTGATATCACCATTACCGCAATCGCCGATGGCAGTATCTACTACGCCGGGTTTGTTGGTGCCCAATTACCGGCTATTGCCACCCCTGTGCCAGCCACCCCGGAAGCCACCACTGTGCCGGCAACACCCGTGCCAACCGCGATCCCGGCGACTCCAGTCCCCACAGCGGTACCGCCAACGCCGGTTCCGCCAACACCAGAGCCAACGATGGATCCCACCGATACAGATGGTGATGGCCTGCCGGATGCGCAGGAAGCCACACTTGGGACCGATCCCGCACTTCCTGATACCGACGACGATGGCATCAGCGACGGCGACGAGGTAAATGTGCATCGCACAGATCCGCTGAACTCCGATACGGATGCCGACAATTTCTACGACGGTGGTGAGCTTATTCGCGGCACCGATCCGAACAACCCGGACTCAGACGGTGATGTCTTGCTGGATGGTGACGAGGAATACATCCATCTCACCGATCCTACTAATCCGGATACCGACGGTGATGGTGTCGACGATTTGAATGAGGTGCGGAATGGCACCGATCCGCTAGATCCGGCAAGTAACTAGATGATCGCTACGCTCCCCAATTTGCAGCACAATGTCTCGCTCGGGCCACTTACCACCTACAAAATCGGTGGCCCGGCGGACTCCTTTGTCACGGTGCACAACGCTACCGAACTGGTGGCCGCAATGTCGGCGGCCCGCGCCGGTAACATGTCCTGGTTCCTGTTGGGTACCGGGGCCAATATCCTCATCGGCGATGGTGGATTCCGTGGCCTGGTGATCCATAACATGAGCAACCAGGTGCGATTCGATGGCAACCGTGTGACTGCCGAGAGCGGTGCCACCATTGCCAACCTCATCCGGCTGGCTGCCGACCGCAACCTGAGCGGATTCGAGCACTACGCGGGCATCCCCAGCAGTGTGGGTGGGGCGATCTGGCAGAACCTGCATTTCCTCTCCCCCGACCGGCAGAGCACAATGTTCATCGAGACGATCGTGGAATCGGCCCGCGTGCTGCTCGCCAGCGGTGAAATTGCCGAAGTGGATCGAGACTGGTTCAACTTCGGCTACGATGATTCACGTCTCCATCACGAAGAGATCGTGGTGCTGGATGTGACGTTCCTGCTGGAGCCATCTAGCCGCGATGCAATCCTGGCCCAATCCAGGGAGAACCGGAAATGGCGCGCCGAGCGTCAACCCCCGGTCGAGATCTATCCCAGTTGCGGATCGGTGTTTAAGAAGATCGAGGGTATCGGTGCTGGTCGCCTCATCGACGCAGCGGGCCTGAAAGGCTATCGCGTAGGGGGCGTCCATGTGTCCGAAAAACACGCCAACTTCCTCGTCAATACCGACAACGGCACAGCCAANNTACTTCCTGGAAATGGAGATCCGCTGTATCGGCGAGTTTCTCTAGTCAATGATGTGATGAAATAGGGCCGGAGCATTGCTGCTCCGGCCTTTGGCGTTTCTATTTGCCGTCGTTGACGGGTTGATGGCGGTAACCGGTAATGATGCGGCCACTGCGGTTGTAACCGATGTAATCCCACATCCACTTCCAGAACACAAACACGCGATTACGGAAGTTCACCAACCGCAGGATATGGATGAACGCCCATATCGCCCAGGCCAGGTAGCCCGTGAACTGCATTTTGCCGATTTGGGCCACCGCATGATTGCGACCGATGGTAGCCATTGAGCCGTAATCCTTATACACAAATGGTGTGTACGATTCGCCTTCCATGGCCCGCAAGATATTCTCGGCGGCATGGCGGGCGCCCTGCTGGGCCACCTGCGCCACACCCGGAAGCGGCTTGCCTTCCGGACCGGGCACATGCGCGGTATCACCCACCACAAAGATCTCCGGGTGCCCGGCAATATGCAGCTCGGGCGTGACGATCACGCGCTTGCCACGATCGAGCTCGGCCACATCGCTGACGCCGTCATTGATCGCAGCGCCCTGGATACCTGCCGCCCAAATGATCAGGCCGGCTTCGATTCGTTCTTCGTTATTGATCTCAACCCCGGTGGCATCGACATTGGTCACCATGGCCTTGGTCCGCACCTCCACGCCCAGCTTCTCGAGATCACGCGTCGCCGCCACCGAGAGCTTCGAATCGAACGCCGGGAAGATGCGATCCATACCTTCGAGCAATACGATGCGGGTATGGCGGGTATCGATGTTCCGGTATTCCCTGGTCAGCGTAAACCGGGCCAATTCGGCGATGGCACCGGCCATCTCCACGCCCGTAGGACCACCGCCCACCAGCACGTAGGTGAGCAGGCGTTCACGCTCGGCGCGATCAGTTTCGACCTCGGCAAGTTCGAAGTTGAGCAAAATCTGGCGCTGGATGCGGGCGGCATCTTCCAGGTTCTTCAGGCCCCAGGCGTATTCGGCCCACTGGTCGTTGCCAAAATAGGAATCACGGGCACCGGCGGCCATGATCAGGTAATCGTAGGGAATGGGATCATCGGCCGCGAGGATCACCAGCCGGTTTTCCTCGTCGATATCAATCGCCTCATTGAACACCACGTCCACGTTCCGCTGATCGCGGAACATATGGCGCAGGGGTTGGGCCACATGCTCCTGTGTCAACTGGCTGGACGCCACCTGGTAGAGCAGCGGCACAAACAGGTTGTAGTTTCGCTTATCGATAAGGGTGACGTGAACATCCTTATCCTTGAATGCCTTGGCAGCGTCGACACCGGCAAAGCCACCGCCGATGATGACCACGCGCACGGGACCAGGATGGCCAGGCTGCTTGCCGCTTACTGTTGTTGGTGAAGGAGCAACCAAGTTGATCTCCAGTATGGCGCCAGGTGGGCCACGCACTGCTGGGTAGGGAAAAACCGAAATCCGGGCGACGCAGCCGCTTGGCGCGTCACCCGGATAACAGTACAGCCGGTTTGGCTGGTTTTCCAGAGCCTGGATCGGGGTGCGGTCGCTAGGAAGCGCGCACCTCCCCGATGAGCTTCTGCAGCGAATCCTTGGCATCGCCGAACAGCATCGCCGTGTTCGGCTTGTGATAGAGCTCGTTCTCCACCCCGGCGAAACCAGGGCTCATGCTGCGCTTCAACACAATCACCCGTTCGGCTTCATCCACCTGAAGGATCGGCATGCCGAAAATAGGACTGGATGGATCGTCGCGCGCGGCCGGGTTCGTAACGTCATTGGCACCGATGACCAGGGCTACGTCCGAACGGGCGAAGTCGTTATTGATCGCATCCATTTCGTACAGGTCTTCGTACGGCACATTGGCTTCTGCCAGCAACACATTCATGTGCCCCGGCATCCGCCCGGCAACCGGGTGAATTGCGTAGCGCACATTTACGCCGCGCGCCTGCAGCAGCGCTGCGAGTTCCTGTACCGCGTGTTGCGCCTGCGCGACCGCGAGTCCGTAACCCGGCACCACGATCACGCGGCTGGCATAGCCGAGCGAGATGGCGGCATCTTCCACCGAGGTTTCGATCACGGGCTTGGCTTCACCGGAACTGGCGGCCATCCCGCCCTTGACGGCGGCGGCACCGAAGCTCCCAAAGACCACGTTCATCAGGCTGCGGTTCATGGCACGCGCCATCAACAGCGAGAGGAAGAGGCCACTTGCGCCGACTAGCGCACCGGCGACAATGAGCGGCTGCAGATTCAACGCGAATCCGGTAAGGATACCGGCAATACCGGAGAAGGCATTCAAAATAGCGATGACCACTGGCATGTCAGCGCCACCAATCGGCACCACCAACAGGTATCCGGCCACCAGGGCAACCACAAACGCGATCACGAGCAGGGTATCACCCAATCCGCCGGAACCAACCGAAATGGTAGCGATCACCAGCACCGCCATCGCTGCAATCAGGCCAATCGCCATGATGTTACGATCGATCGGCAGTTTGGGAGTGCCTTTGATCAGGCCCTGTAACTTGGCAAACGCCACAAAACTACCGGTGAGGGTGATGGAGCCGACGACCGAGCCCAACACGATGGTGCTGAGGATGCCGCGGGATATATCCGTTTTACCGAGGGCTTCCGAAACGCCCACGAATGCGGAGGCCGCGCCTCCAAAGCCGTTGAAGATTGCCACCATCTGCGGCATGGCGGTCATCTGTACGCGCTGGGCCAATATAAAGCCAGGTGCGCCACCGACGATCATCGCCAGGATGATCCAGATGTAGTTGTGATCGATATCTTCATGAAAGAACGTGGCGAGAATGGCTAGTCCCATGCCCGCAACCGCGAATGTATTACCGATTCTGGCTGTTTTTGGTGTGCCCATACGCCAGATGGCGACTACGAGTAGTGCGGCTGAGATCAAATATGCGAGATCAACAATAGCTCGCCCCCAATTGTCGATCATTTACTCTTCTCCTCGCGGACCGGGGTTTGCGATCGTCCCTTAAACATACCGAGCATGCGATCCGTCACCACGTATCCACCGACCACATTGGCCATCCCGGTAGCGACTGCCAGGAAAGCGAGTAGTTCCAGGAAAAACGAATCAACGGAACCAAGCACCAACATACCGCCGAGCACCACGATGCCGGAGATCATGTTGGTACCGCTCATCAGCGGTGTATGCAGTGTCGGTGGCACGCGCTGAATCAGCACGGTACCGAGAAAGCTGGCCAGGACCAATACATAGATGGCGGCCAGGACGGTCTCATTCATCCTAGTTACTCTCCTCTTCCGCATGTTTCGCGGCTTCGCGGGCGGCCTTTTCAAGACCCTTCGGCAAACGGTACCCGTGAGCCTCCGCGGCTTCCGAACTGGCGAACAGAATTTCCGCGATGGTGTTGTCGTAACTCGGCGATTCAAGCGGATGGTACAAGCCGCTGTTGGCATTGCCCTTAATCGGGAAGCCGGCAGGCACCTCACGTGTGCCATCCCCACTCACCCAATCAGTGCCTTCACCGTATGTCGGCAACTTGCCTCTCTTCGCTGCGGTACCGAGTTCAGGTTGGTGTGAACCGTAAACAACGTCGTCGTCGTCCGTCTCATCGCCAGCTGAAGCTGGTGTGCTGGCAGGAGCGGCGAATGCCGATTGACCCGGGAACGCCTCGCTATCCGCATGCTGATTGACAGCGGCGGGCGGGGTTACAGGGGGTTGGATTTCGTCCTCGCCATCCGCGTCATCCGCATCGACAAAATCTGCCGTCGCGTAGATGTCCTCGAGTTCAACATCCTGCGGAAGATGATCCGAGACACCGTTTTCGTCACGATGCTGCGACGATGCGTCTGCTGCGTCAAAGTTCGTCGAAATGTCGCTCTCGGCGGCGTGATGAACATCATCGGAATCTGCTACTGATTCGAAGGAGGTACCTTCGTCCTGGACTTCGGCGAAGCCGGCAGCCAGGGATTCAGCCTCAAGATCCGATGCCTGCGTGCCATCATCCCCGAACGGGGTCGTCTCGGACTGCGGCACCTGTGTGTCGTGATGAGCGGGAACTTCAGGGTAGTCCGATTCCCCGGCCATCTCCTGGTCGTGGGCTTCGTGTTCAGACACTGTGGCGTGGCCAGCTTCACTGGATTCAATCACCGCCACCGGCTCTTCGTTCGCCAATTCGGCAATGTTCAACTCGGGATAGCGTTCACGATCTTCCTGTTCGTCGCTAATTCCAGCAGCTGTCGATTGCGAAACGGCTGTGTCCTGGACCGGCTGGTTTTCAGTACCAGCCTGGTTCGAACCATCAACGGCGGCAACAGCTTCGGTAGAAGCGGGCGCGGCATTATCAAGGCCCATCATCTTGCGGGTCTGGGCCTGAACGATATCGCCACGATTGGTGATCGCCATATTGGCGATGATTTCGTCATCGAAGTTAAGGTTTACCTGACCATCCTTGATCAGCAGATCGAGGAAGTTGGTGATTACCTTGGCGTACATCTGGCTCGCGTGAACGGGCAAGGTGGCCGGCAGGTTCAGCGTGCCGATGATGGTCACGCCGTGTTCCGTGGTAACTTCGCCCGGCGTGGTGAGCTCGCAATTGCCACCGGTTTCGGCGGCCAAATCGACGATCACGCTGCCGTGATGCATGCGCTCCACGGCCACGGCGGGAATCAACAGTGGCGCCGGTCGGCCCGGAACCAGAGCGGTGGTGATCACCACATCGGCCTTGGCGATATGCTCGTTCAGTCCTTCTTGCTGCTTGCGCAATTCGTCGGCGGTCGCCTCACGGGCGTACCCACCCGTGGTCTCGGCATCACTGGCACCGGTATCGATCACCACAAATTTGGCGCCGAGGCTTTCCACCTGTTCCTGCACCACCGGGCGGGCATCGTAGGCTTCCACCACCGCACCGAGGCGTCGGGCAGTAGCAATCGCTTGCAAACC
>DJVD01000109.1:16863-20795 GCA_002440805.1 Chloroflexi bacterium UBA6265 | reverse complement strand
TAGCCAGTTCCTGCCCGATGGCAGCCCGCTCTACCAGGAACTCGACATTACGGGGCAAACCCGCACGGTCAACATCAGTTCCGACGGCGGAAACTATCTCGATGGCCCGCTGGTGGTGCTGGTAAATGAAAACAGCGCGTCAGCTTCCGAAATCGTCAGCTCTGCCTTGATGGAGTCTGGGCGCGCCGAGGTGGTGGGCATGACCACTGCCGGCACAGGTACCGTCCTCCTGCCGTTTGACCTGAGCGACGGATCCCTGGCGGTAGTCGGTATTGAACTCTTCCTCACCGGCCACGGCACGGACATCTACAAGAAAGGTGTTACGCCGACGCATGAGGTGAAATTCTCTGATGAGTTGAACGCGTATCCACTGTTCCCGGCTTCATTGATGGCCGATCAGGCAACACTTTCCCAAGCGGACTTCACCGCGCTGGAAGATCCTCAACTCCACTACGCCTTCGACCTCCTACAGGACTAGTCGCAATTTCAACACCGGGCTCGACCATAGCGCATCGAACCCGGTGTTGCGCTGCCATGATGATCAAATTTCGATTGTACATATGGCGGCGTGGCACAGGGAATGCGTATCATTGGGCAGGCAAAGCATTGCCATCGATCCGAACTGTATGGGGTATGAATGATATCCGCCGAAAGCCTGCCCGATTCCGTGGCACGACTATGGATGTTGGCGCAGAGGTTTCAAAAATTCCTGATTGTGGGAGCCCTTGGGTTCGCTACCAATCAGGTGTTCCTTTGGCTTTTGCACGAGCAAGTCGGGCTGGCTGTCCGCTCCGCCTCACCGATCGCCATCCTGATCTCAATGGTTGTTACGTTTTATCTGAATGAGATATGGACCTGGCACGATCGGGGTGGCCCGAAATGGTTACGTCGGGCGCAGTCATATGTTCCGATCAACCTGGGCGGTTTGGCCATCAACTGGGCGGTGCTTACCTGGTTGCACGATTCGTATGATGTGCATTACCTGTGGGCAAATGTTGCTGGCGCGGGACTCGCGGCGATCTGGAACTTCGGCCTGAATAACGCCATAACGTGGCGCAAGTAGGGAAGGCTGGTTCACACCTCTGCCGGCCTGTGCGGCGGGTGGTATAACTGGCGTGGCACACTATGCCATCATAGAGATTCACAACGGCAATAATGCTACGGGGCGCAGATGCGAACATTCGACGGTGGAAAGCGCCCGCCCCGCACGAGAGGAAGCAAAGTCATATGGTAGAGACAGCAGGAAACGGAACGCCGGGTTCAACCATAGTCATGGGAGCAGGTCCCGCAGGACTCTGTTCAGCGTACGTGCTTAGCAAGGCAGGCGCGCCAGTTACCGTGGTGGAATCGGCCCCGTTTGTTGGCGGCCTCGCCCGCACCATCAAACGCCAGACCGAGTTCGGCGAGTTCAAGTTTGACATCGGCGGCCATCGCTGGTTCACAAAGAACGACGAACTCAACGCCCTCTTCCAGGAAGTTGTGGCCGACGAACTCTTGTGGGTAAATCGGATTAGCCGCATCTATTTTGACGGCAAGTTCATCGATTACCCGCTCAAGTTCAAGAGCGCCCTTCTCTCGATCAACCCGGTCACCAGCGTGCGTGCTGTCGTCGATTATGGCGTGAGCATGATGCGCCGGAAGTTTAGCGATCAGGAACTCCTCACCATGGAGGATCGCTACGTCGATCAGTACGGTCAAACGTTGTATGGCCTGTTTTTCAAGAACTATTCTGAGAAGCTGTGGGGCCGCCCGTGCGACCAGCTCAGTGGCGACTGGGTTAAGCAACGCACCAAGGACATGAGCCTCTGGACCGCCATCAAGGACGCGATCGTACCCAGCAAGGGCACAGTTGTTAGCCTGATCGATGAGTTTATGTACCCGCGAGACGGCTTCGGTCGATTCAGCGAGCGCATGGCCGATACCGTCACTGCTGCCGGCAACAAGGTGCTGCTGAAGCACCCGGTGCGCAAGATCGTGCTGGAAGGCAACCGCGTTAAGGGCATCCTGATCCAAACCGAGAACGGCGAGGAGCTGATGGAGGCGGAGAACTTTATCTCGTCCATTCCGATGACCGTGCTTTGCAAGATCACCGATCCGCCGGCACCGGCCGACGTCATCGAAGCTGCCAATTCGCTCGACTTCCGGGACATCATCACCGTCAACATGATGTTCAAGAAGAAGCAGGTCACCAACGACACGTGGTTGTATGTTCACGACAAGAACATCTTGTTCGGTCGTTTCCATGAGCCGAAGAACTGGAGCCCGGCAATGGTCCCGGGTGACGACTACACCTCGCTCGTGGTGGAATACTTCTGCACCAAGGGCGATCACATCTGGAACATGAGCGATGAGCAACTCGTGAACCAGACCGTAAAGCACCTGGTGGAAGACCTGCACTTCGTTACTCCCGATGAAGTCATCGGTGGATTCACCTTGCGCGCAACCAAGGCCTACCCGGTGTACGGCATGGGCTACGAAGAGCCGCTTGGCAAGATGAAGGCGTACATCAACTCTATCGAGAACCTGCAGTTCATTGGCCGTGGTGGTTCGTTCCGCTATAACAATACCGATCACAGCATCGAGACCGGCTTGTTGGCGGCCAAGAACATCCTTGGTGGTCACTNNACGCCGACCAGGAATACCACGAAATGAAGAAGGTCACGGCCGCACAGGTCGGGTAGTACCTCTCACCGGATGGCCGGTCGCTTGCATGGCGGCCGGCCATTGGTTTTAATGGGTTCATGAACGATCTCACCGCCACAGATGAAACTGAACTCCCACCTCCTGCTCCAATTCAGGAGGTTGATCCGGTTCGCCGGATCGTGTTCGCGGTGTTGTCGGTTGCATTCCTTGTCTGGGTAGCATTTGGCCAGGTCGAGGCGCGCGTTTGGGTGTCGGGCAGGCTGACGATCCTCGATCGCGATATTGCAGACATGTGGCAGTATCTCGGCAGGAATCTGCCCCCGCTCCCGGCACCTGGGCTCATCTCGATGCTCTTCTGGTTGTCGATCTCATTCGTCGTGGTCGGCACCGTGGCGGGACTTTGGCTCTTCCTCTGTACGCCAGATAACGAACCGCACGATGAAACCTGGGAATCCATCCACGCCGCCCATCTCGACCATGAATCCAATTAAACCGGCGGAAATCGATCGACGGATCCACCTGGCCTGGGGGGCTGCGCTCATTGGCCTGGTGGTTTTCACGTTCTGGCGTGTGGGTGGATTCGATATTACGAATACGCTGGATTCTGGCCGCAGCGTTCCCAATATGTATGGCACCGTCGATCACCCTTTCCATGCGGCGAGGGCTGCCGCGCTGCTCGATTCTCTGCGTCATGGCGAGATCCTCCGCTGGATGGGCAGCCACCAGGGCGGTTATCCGGTGGAGTTTTATCCACTTGGCGTCGCCTGGATCGATGTGCTGACCTGGGGCGCGTTGCTCGGAACCGTGCCAATCCTGGCGGTGCACAAGATCACGGTGGCCCTGATCCTGGTCTTGCCGGCACTGGCCTATTGGCTCCTCATTCGGGGCGATCGCCTTCATCCGTCCATCGCGTTCCTGGCAATGGCGTTCCACATTTCCATCCCTGGCTACTGGCTTAATGGCGGCTACGAGGAACTGGTGGGCTGGGGACTGGTGACCAATGTCGCCGGCGCGACCTTCGCCGTGATTTCCACCGTGCTGTTGGCCCGATATGTACTGCGGCGCGAACACTGGTGCGGCGCGTTCGCGGTAGTTGCCATTGCGGCAGGTGCGGTGAGCAACCCGCGATCGCTGTTTGGGGTGGTGATTGCCACCCTGGCCATTGCCGGGTGGGCGGCGATAAGCAACACCCATGTACCGTTGCGGGCACGAATCGCGGATATCGCGGTGGCCATCGCCCTTGTGGGCGGATTCGCGCTCCTGATCGCAGCACCGGTCATCATCTCGCT
>DJVD01000109.1:0-16840 GCA_002440805.1 Chloroflexi bacterium UBA6265 | reverse complement strand
CGGCGGTTGGCCAATGCGCAGGTGACCCAGGCAATGGCTGCGGCGGTTGTCGTGTATTCGCTGTTCACCGTCTGGGTGGCCGGAACCGCCAACCCGCCGCCCCTGGTGGAGCAGCTGGAAGCGCCGCGACTTATGCCCTATCAGCGCTACCTGATGATTGCGCTGGCTTCGATCGTGATCGTCGTGGCAGTGCAGTGGTTGTCATCGCGCCTCCATCACGTCGGGCGTGAGGCGACGATTGCTGTCGTGGTTGTTGTCATCAGTGCCTTTTCCATTGGAACGATGATGAATCGAGCTGCCGACGTTCCGCGCAACGAGAACGCTCTCTACCCCGTCAGTACAGTGGGGAATCCGTCCTTCGCCGATCTCGAAGATGCGGTAGTTCTCGCCAATCAGCTTCGCCCACAAGGCACCGCAATTTTCGTGGTAGGTAACCAGCAAGAATTCTGGCACGAACAGTTGTGGGCCGCGGGTATAGAACCGGGCACGTACTACTACGATGACTGGATGTGGTATTGGCATAGTTCGCAGCCCGGTCCATACGATCCAATGCGCGGCTATTACATGGACAATCCGACCGAAGCCCTCACGCAAGAGTATTTCGATCAACATGGTATCGGCGTTGTGATGGTGAGCGACATGTATGTGCCATCTGGCGTACCTCCAAAACGATCCGCTGCCAGCAACGAAATGCTGGCGTTGCAGGGCAGCATCGGTGGGTGGGACATCTACACCGTCAAGAACCATACGTCCGTTGCCACGCGTGGGGATCACCTGCCCTCGGACGTGCATGTAGGGAATCAGGAGATTCGGGCCACGTTCAGCAGCGGCAGCGGGGATGTCGTGGTTCGCCAAAATTGGTTCCCGCGATGGCAAGCCGAAGTGAACGGTGAGGCGGCCGAGATTCAACGAGATGATTCAGGATATATGCGAATCCCGGTGCCGGATGGCGAGGTCGAAATTGTGCTCACTTACAGTGTTACGGAGGTGGACTGGGCAGCCCGTGCCGCCAGCGTCATCGGTGTGATAGGTGCAAGCCTGTTTGCATGGCGTGGGGCATCCTGGAGACCTGGAGCGACAGTGGAGGCGACAGATGCCAAACCCGGATGATCTCATGCTCCGCAGCAATGCCTTCCCCGCCCGGACGTTGCTGGATTCCTACTATGATCGCGATGTCACCCAGCTATCTGATCGGGGCCTTGCCAGCAATATGATTGGTGACAGGTGGTCCGACGTCGCCGCAGAGGTAATTGAACGCTGGGCTGGTGCGGCCATTGTCATGCCGGACCATTCGCTGGTGGATGTGCATCGCGTATACCGATTGGATATCACCCCACAGATCGCAACCATCGCCTCCCGACGCAAGTTGCAAAATCCCGATTTCATCATTGCAGGCAAGCGCGATGGCCAGAACGTAATCTTCGCTGTCGACGCGAAATTCTCCATTGATACTGCAAAATCCGCCCAGGTCGCGAGTGAAACGTTGTCGGCGCTGCTCGAGGTTGGCGCNNCCAATTACGGATTGGCTACCCGACCTCGCCACCAGTGCGGCGGTTCAGGACGGCTATTTTATCTCGCCGGATATGCCGCTGAGCCACTATGTACTTGGCCGGTCTCGCGGGCGCCTGGCGGCACGCGTTTCCATGCAGCAGACGCTGCTCATACCTGTACAACCCGTGCCTTTCCTCAAAGATCTGAGTGGATCCCGCCTGTTGGGACCACTGGCCACACTGGACGGCTTCCGAGATCAGTTGCGCAGCAATATGTTGCTTTCCATGTATTACTTCCGCCTGGCACGTGCGTGCTACGGAGCGTACGCGGAAACTGCCCGACCGATCTTTGGACCAGCCCTGAACGATGATGATCCAACCAGCAGTGTAGAGCGCCTCACGATTGAATTTGCGCGTTCGGCCTCCTCCTCATGGGATGTGGTGCAACAGTGGGATACGCTCGCCGAACACGTGCGGCGTCAGCGCGAGGCAGCATACGCCGCCATGGCTTTCCCGATGGCCAATCGCGAGTTTCGCGATCGTATTGTGGCCGAAAGTCTCAAGCGAGAGGTTGTTGCCCCCTCAATCAACAGTGTCCGCAAGCGGGTAGGGGCGTGGTACAGGGGTCAGTTCGATCAGCAACTAGGCACCGTGATGCCACCGGTGGCTGATATGCCTGCATTGTTACAGCAAATCCACCGGATTGCTGCCGATGTGATGCCTCTCGTTGAACCAGCCTTTGATAGCATCCTCGACGAGACTCTGGCAAACCAGCCACATATTTCCAGCGCTGAATCAGAGACAGTCTGAAAACACCGGGATATACTCAATCCATCAAATCAATCGAGCCGGGAGGAACGCATGACCACAGACCATATTCACGTTGCCATGACCGTAAATGGAGTTGAACGCTCGGCTGAAGTTGAGCCCCGCACCTTGCTGGTTCACTTCCTGCGCGATTCCCTGGGGCTGACGGGCACACATGTTGGATGTGACACCAGCCAGTGTGGCGCATGCGTCGTAGACGTGGATGGCGTCAGCACGAAATCGTGCACCATGTTTGCCGCTCAACTCCAGGGGGCGAATGTCACAACCATCGAGGCTCTCGCCGCTGATGGCACCCTTCACCCCATGCAAGAGGGATTCTGGGCTGAGCACGGGTTGCAGTGCGGGTTCTGCACCCCAGGCATGATCATGTCGTCAATCGCGATGCTCAAAGAGAATCCTGATCCGACGGATGATGAGATTCGAGAAGGACTGGAAGGGAACTTCTGTCGCTGCACGGGATACCAGAATATCGTCAACGCTGTCCGCCATGCTGCCGCCGAGATGCGCGAGCAGAATTCCGCCGACTAACCCAACCAGAAGGAGGATCTGCTGTGATTCCGGTTACATTTTCGTACCACAAGGCTGAAAGCGTTGGTGATGCTGTTGCCCGCATTGCTGGCAACCCCGAGGCAAAACTTCTGGCTGGAGGCCATTCCCTGGTTCCAGCAATGAAGTTGCGACTGGCAGCACCAGGCGAGTTGATAGACATCACCGGCCTTGACGAGCTGAAGGCAATTACCGTTGGTGAGTCTATCCAGATTGGCGCCCTGGCCACATACAACGACATTTTGCATCACCACGAACTGATTGCTCATTTACCGATCTTTGGTGCGGCGATCCCGCATGTGGGTGATCGCCAGGTGCGCGCGCGCGGGACGTTCGGCGGTTGTATTGCCCATGCCGATCCTGCTGCCGACCTGACGGCCGTTTTGCTGGCCCTGGGTGGCCATGTAAACGCCACTGGCCCAGCTGGCGAACGCTCCATCCCGGTGGAGGAGTATTTCGTCGATCTATGGACTACTGCGCTCGCGCCAGATGAGATGCTGACCAGCGTTGTTATCCCCCTTCCAGGCGATGGTGCGCGTATGACCTACGTGAAGCACCGTCATCCTGCCAGTGGATACGCTGTGGTTGGTATTGCGGTTGTGGTCGACGACAATGGACCACGCGTAACCATCACGGGAGCCACCTCCAAACCGGAGCACCTGGCCGGCGCGGAGGATGCAATTTCAGCGGGCATCAACGACGCCTCCATCGATTTGGCAGTTGCTCGAGCAACGGAGGGTGTGCATATCAATGGCGACCTGTATGCCGATGAGGAATACCGTACCCACCTGGTTGGCCAGATGGTGAAGAAAGCGTTGCAGCAAATCGTCAGTTAGAACGTATCACGCAAAGAGGAAGGGCCAATCGCAACCCGCGATTGGCCCTTCCTCTTTGCGTGCCAGTAACTGCTAGAAGAAGTAGGCGAAGATTGCCACCCACACCACAAAGTGGATGCCGATAGCTCCACCCAGCAAGAAGCGGGGCAGGAACATTCCCCATCGGGACATAAACCAACCCAGCACCACATTAATCAGGGTGACCATGCCGGCAATAAGTGGCATGCGCCAGGCAGCGCTTGTACCCTGCAGGTTCTCTGGCTCACCATTTGCATTGACGTGCGTGAAAATGGAGGCATCGAGCAGATCGCGACGCATCGCCACCACGATGATCATGGCCAACAGACTCACTGCCAGCACGCCGATCATTGCCAGGGATTTTCGATCGGCGACGATGGGCGTGTTTGTCAGCGCCGGCGGCAGGCTGAAGCTGGGGGCCTGTCGTTGCTGCCGTGGTCGGGTCGGGCGCTGGGCGGGCCGCTGCGGCCTACGCCGGGGGGCCTCCTCATCGTCGAGGACATAGGGGTCTTCATAGAGGTCATCATCAGCGAACTCGGGTTCCTGTACGCGTGAGCGCTGGGTTTGCCGGGTTGGGCGCTGGGGAGCGCGGGTGCGCGCGGGAACGGGTTCGACGTAGACATCGTCCTCGAACTGATCAGCCCCAGAATCCTCCTCCCAGGCATCTTCCTCATACGCCAGGGTGTCGTCATACTGCGGCTCTGGCTGCTGGTACGACGGCTGGGGGCGCTCGGTACGGCCAGCGCTCTGTGAGCGGCCGTATGGATCAAAGCGAGGCTGCCGGGACGGCTGACCGGACATATACCGATTCAGATCCTCAGCGTCCACTTCCCATTGCGCTCTCGGACGCTGTTGCGCACGAGTTCCCCGATCAGGATTGCTGATCGGGCGTTTGTTTCGATTGGATCCATCTCGGGATGTCACGACGGCCGAATCCTCTCTCCCCAACGAATCGGTAGGTGTTGGTTGTTGTGCCAATCAATGTAAATCATACCGGAAAGATGCAATTCATATTTCCGGTATGTTCCTTCGATAGAGTACTAGGGTGTCGCTTCCGGCGACGCACCAGGCGTGGCCTCCGGTGAAGCAGGCACAAAGACCGGGCCGGCAATCGGCGTGGCGCTCAGGTCCGGCGCGGCCACAGGCGTGGCCACAATCGGCGTTGGTGCATCAACAGGCGGTGTAAATGTGGCCGCTGTGGGAGCCGGGGTCGGATTGTAGTGGTCCGATGAGATGTCGTTTTTCGCTCGTTGATCTTCCAGGAACGCCGTGCGAGCTTCCAGCACTTTGGTGTCATACTGGTTTGCCGTCAGGGCGCGATCATCATCCTTCTCGGTCACGGTGAGTATGTGCCATCCATACGGTGACTGGACTGGCCTGGAGATGTCTCCGGGTTTCATCTGGAACACCACAGCGTCCAGCTCGTCGGGGAGTTGCCCATCCGTCACCCAACCCAGCTGACCGCCATTAGAGGCCGTGGCGCTATCCTGCGACCAGGTCGCTGCGGCATCGGCAAAGGACAGGTCCCCGCCAGAGATGTCCGCATAGACTTCGTTTGCCAGTTCTTCAGTGTTTACCATGATGTGGGAGACCTGAACTTGCGGCCCAGACTGCGGAATACTGTTAACAATCTCGGCGTTGACATACGCGCGCGCCACCTGCGGCTTCGCAAAGAGATCGAGGTATTCCTGCTCATCGAGGCCCGTATCCGCCAGCACATCCGCGAGGAACGTTTGGTACTCGCGCTCTGCATTGGATTGCACAACGGCCATATCTGGAGTCGCGACCGGCGTGCCTGCCACTGGCGATGCCTGCGGTGAAGCCACTGCCGCTCCCGAGACGGCTGTGCCGTCGACCACGGGGGTTGCAGCAAGGGGTGTTCCCATCAGCAACGCCTGCTCTGCCTGCTGGGTTTGCATTGCTTCGGCGGTTGAAGTTGCCCACTCGGCCCGCTGCGGAATCATTGTCGGGGATGGAATTGGGGTCACCAGGGGTGCGTCGGAAGGTGCCCAGGTGTTGAGTGCGGTCTGCATCAGGACAGGCGTGCTCATATCAACACCCTGCTCTTCTGCGGCCTGCACGTAGAGTTTGTCTTCAATCATCTGGGCCAATGTGGCATCACTAACGTCGGTGTTGCCCTCGACATCCTTGCGGGCGGCATCAAGCTGGGTGGAGTAAAGGAGGAACTGGGATTGTTCCTGGCCGGTGTACTCACGCGCCATGTTTTCATACAGGCGGGCCTGGTTGTACAGGGAAATGTCCTGGTACTTCCAGTAATCACGGCGTGTGATCTTGTCGCCATTCACGGTGGCCAACACCTGATTCGGCATAATTTGATACTGCCAAATGGCACCTGCACCCAGGGCGAGCACAATCAGGCCCGCGGCCACAGCGAGGCCGATATACAGCCATCGCTGGTACATAGCCTCCTTTTGGACCTGGGTCATGTGCTTTCGTCGCCCGGATTCAGTGCTGCCGCGCTTCGGGCGGACCGGTAACACCGAGGGTTTTGGGGCGGTGGGCTGGTTGCGGCGCGATCCGCGCGGTGCATTACCGCCCCGGGGCTGCTCTTGCTTGGTGTTATCGTCACTCATGTATGCCTCAACCCTTTGTTGGCAACGAAGCTCGTCTGGTGGGGATGGCCGATTGAACGGAAATGGCGCGTCTCACGGGATCATGAGACAGACCCTGGAAACGCGCCATTCAAGCCGACTACTGATGCGGTTTATCCGCGCGGGGCACTGCTGGTGAAAGGCAACAGGGCAATGTAGCGGGCTCGCTTGATAGCCACCGTTACCGAGCGCTGATGTCGCGCGCAGGTGCCCAACTTGCGTCGGGGTTCGATCTTGCCACGCTCGCCAACGTGGCGGCGAAGGCGGGCGAGATCCTTGTAATCGACGTGACGAATGTTATCGGTGCAGTACTGGCAAACCTTGCGGCGACCAGAGAAGCTGCGACCACCGCCGCCGCCACCTGGACGACGGGCACCGCCGCGGGCACCACCTGGGCCTCCGCTGCGCTCACCACCGCGATCGCCACCAGGACCTCCGCTGCGCTCACCACCACCCTGGGCACCACCGAAGCGGCTGGGGCGGCTCTCTCGATTGTCGTCGTTTCGTGAATCTGTCATGTTTGTATCCGTATTTCCTGTATTAGTTGCCTAGAATGGCACGTCGTTCATATCGCCTTCCGGATCCGAGTCGTTGTACTTGGAGCCGGGATAGGGTTCAAATACATCACCGTCAGAATCGGTCCGACGCGGGCCCGGCGAATCCTGGCTTCCGCCCTGATTCCCGCCGAAGCTGCCACCCTGGTTTCGCTGGCCATCTTGTTGGTTACTACCAACAAACTGCCAATCGGTGAGCGTCACCTCGAGGGATCTGCGCTCCTGGCCATCGTTGCCGGTGAAGGTGTTCTCCTCCAACTGGCCCTCGACATACAGCAGGCGCCCCTTGGCGATGTAGCCCTTTTCCACCATGTTCGCCAAACGTTCAGCCTGCTGGCCAAATGCGCTTACGCGGAACCATGTGGTGGTTTGAGGCTGACCGCCAGTGCGGAAGCGACCCTGTGCCGCGATCGTGAAGGAAATAATCAGGGTGCCGTTTTGCGTGTAGCGCGTTTCCGGATCCCGACCCAGGTTTCCAACGATTGTCACTTTGGCGAAACTCATGGCGTTGCTCCTTCCGGGTGCTTACTCCTCGGCAGCTTTTTCCACGTCGCCTTCGGCGGCGGCTTCTTCTGTGGTTACATCCTCAACCACAGTTTCATCTACTTCAGCGGTCCCTGCAACGTCGGTGTCCACCGATTCTGCAGCAACGTCAACTTCAGCCGATTCTTCGACAGCGGCTGGCTCTGCAGCTTCAGTTGCGGCTTGGGACTCATCAGCGGCCGGTTCAGCGGCGGCAGTTTCGGCAGCAGCCTTGGCTGCCGTTTCGGCGGCGTAGGCAGCAGCAGCGGATTCTTCATCGGCAGCCTCAGCGGCTTCGGCAAGGGCAGCCGGATCGATCTTCTCGCCCATGTGCGGATCGTGCGTCAGCAGAAGGTACCGCACCACGTTCGTATCAAGCTTAAGTTCGCGCTCGATCTCGCTGATAGCCTTTGGCATAGCCGTGAAGTAGACCAACACGTAGTGGCCATCGCGGTAATCCACGCCTTCGTGGCGGATGGGGTAGGCCAGGCGGCGTCGGCCCCATGGTGAATCGGCAGATACGCTGTCGACGGTGCCCTGCTCATCGGTGATGTAGCTCAGCATTTTCTCGATTGCTGCCTTGGTTTCGTCCTCGCCCTGATCGGGGAGAAGAATGGTCAGCATTTCGTACTCGCGCGGCGAGAGGTACTTGGTTTTGTCCAAAAGGGTTCCTTCCTTTGGGTTTCCACCGCCATGATTTGCCGGTGGAGAAAGGTGGGGCGGCCATACCGCACACACAGAAACAGAACGAGAACCCGTAGCAGGGTCCCGACGGATCAGTATACTGCCATTTCCGACCGTATGGCCAGTATTGGCGGTGCTATGCCGCCAGCACCAAACCCACCAGGTCGGCCAGTTCCCTCAACGTTGCCTGTGCGGAGCGAATGTCCATCCCGGCAGCGCCAAGCACTTCGTCGGCCAACTCGTTGAGCACGTTGATGGCCGTGAGTGTATCGAGATCGTTATCCATCGCCGCCAGGAATCGCGCCTGAAACTCGTCAACATTCAGCGCCTCGCCGCTTCCGCTTGTTTCGTGGGCAGCGGTTGAAAGTGCGGCGGCGTTCGCAGCGTGAAGGGGCATGTCCGCGTCGAAGAATTCCCATGGTTCACGGTAATGATGCGCCAACAGGCTCAGGCGAACGGCATCACCAGAGTATTCCTCGAGCAGGTCGCGCACATACACCAGATTGCCGAGGGATTTGCTCATCTTGTCGCCGTGGTAATCCACCATAGCGGCGTGCATCCAGTAGCGCACGTATGGCTGCTCGCCGGTGGCGTTCTCGGCCTGGGCGATTTCACATTCGTGATGCGGGAAGATCAGGTCATATCCACCACCATGGATGGCGAATGTCTCTCCCAGGTATTTTTGCGCCATAGCGGTGCATTCGATATGCCATCCCGGTCGACCGGGTCCCCAGGGCGTTTCCCAGGTTGGCTCGCCTGGTTTCGCAGCTTGCCACAAAACGAAGTCGAGCGGATCCATCTTGTTCGGATCATTGGGGTTGTTGCCACGCTCGTTGGCGATCGGCAGCATCTCGTTCGGATCGAGGTGGCTCAGCTTGCCGAAATCCGAAGCTTTCGCCACCGAGAAGTACACGCTGCCATTCGCTTCGTAGGCGAAGCCCTTATCGACCAGTACCTTTACAAGCTCGATAACTTCATCGATATGCTGGGTGGCGGCAACGAAATGATCGAATGGCACAGCGTTGAGGCGATGGAGATCGTCCAGCAACTGATTGGTTTCCCGACGCCCGAGTTCCTGCCAATCCATGCCGAGCTCGGCCGATTTCCGCAAGATGTCGTCGTCGATATCCGTTACGTTTTGGACGTATGTCACGTCATATCCGTGATAGCGAAGGTACCGCACCAGCACATCGAAGGTGAGAAAAGTGAACGCATGGCCGATGTGGGTCGTATCGTAAGGCGTGACGCCACACACATACAGACCCACGCGGTTGTCATCAACCACAAATTCTTCCAGTTGGTTGGACATTGAGTTATACAGGCGCATGTAGTGGTGCTCCGAATCTTGATCAAGTGGTCAGGTTTCCGCCAGGGTAGCGGCGAAAACCGAAGAATGGCACTTTTGGCAGTGTATCAGTATTCCCATCGTTGGGAAGATATACGGCGAGGCAGGGGTAGCTGCTGCCTGGAATCAGCCACGGCTGGTATTCTTGCGGTATCTAGGCTCAGGTTTCGGAGGGTTGTTTTGAGGTTTTTCCGCGCTAGCCATATCGTCATCCTTCTTGCCGCGATGTTGATCATCGCTCCATCGATTGCTGCGGCACAGACGTCCACGCCGACCGGAGCGTTTGGAGACGACGCAGGGGCGATTTGCGTCGAAAGCCGTCTCCGCGTAGGCGATCTCAAATCGATTGACGACACCCTCATTCCCGGAGTCAAACGCGCCACCGAAGAGGCGCATCAGTGGCAGGGTGACGCCCGCCTTTTCACGCTCCGCCTCGGTTGCCCATTGCTGGTAACTGGCGTGAAGTGGGAGGGAGTGTTCTTTTCCGCCGATGCCCAGGCGTTTTACGAGACTGATACCGGCAAAGTCGAGCCGGTTGAAATCGATCCCTCGCTCATTCCGACGCTCGCACCTGACCGTTTCAAGATGTCGATGGTGTATGACTCGCTCATCGAATACGGTTTTACCGATGATTTGCTACTGACTGCGCAAGGTGGTGTGACTATTAAAACCAGCACCAGCGAACTGCCCTTCGGCCCTCCAGGTGCCCCACGGGGTCGTGTGTACGCCCACCTCTCGGTGGAACAGCAAGACGTGGTGATTGATGTGTGGGTATCCATGGTTGACGGAGCGGTTTATTCCTATCGCAAGTAACCAAACGCCTTATCCTGTGGAAAGGGAGCTATGACACTGCAATCTGTAGCCGACCGTATTATCGAAGTGATTTCGCACCGGCCGGCGGGGCTGTTCAGTGATTTCGATGGTGCCCTGAGTGAAATCGCCCCTACGCCCGCCAGTGCGGTGGCATTTCCGGGCGCGGCCGAGGCTCTTGAAGAGATTGCTGGCCAAATCGATATTGCCGGAATCATTACCGGCCGCGCCGTTGATGACGTGGCGCGCATGATCGCAATCGATGATTTGATCGTGGTGGGCAACCACGGGCTCGAATGGTGGGAGCGTGGCAAGCGCCACGATCACGAAGCCGGGCTCGCTGCGATCGAGGCAATCGGTGCAGTGATGGCCGCTGTGAAGCACGACCTGGCCGCCCAAATGGACGTTTCGGATCTCATCTGGGAAAACAAACGCCTCAGCGGTACGATCCATTTTCGGAACGTTGCCGATCCGGATGCAACCGAATCGTTGTTGCTCCCGATCGTCGTGCCATTGGCCGAAGCCAACGGGCTGCGTTGTACCCCAGGCAAAATGATTGTTGAGCTTCGCCCCCGGGCACTGGTCACCAAGGGNNNNGATGGCTTCCGCGCATTGCGTGAGTTACGCGCCCAGGGCAAGCAAACCCTGGCAATTGGCGTGGTTACTCCCGATGCCCATCCGGATGTGCTGGATCATGCCGACGAGACCGTCGCTTCCGTAACTGAACTGGTGCAGGTGCTCGCAAGCGTGGCTTCATCGCTCGAGGGAGTTGCCTGATGCGCGTCTGGCTCGCAACGATGCTGGCAATTCTCGTGTTGGCCCAACCGATGGCCATGGCCGCCGAACCGACATTGCCACCCTGGCGCCGGGAGTTGCCGGAGGGTCGCTCCCGACAAACGATCACGGTGGGCACGACCGAGGTGCAGGTCGACCTGGCGATCACTCCCGAGGAGCAGACACTAGGATTGGGCTATCGCAACGGGCTGGATGACGGAAGCGGCATGCTATTCGTGGGTACGGTTTCCCGCACCCGCACATTCTGGATGAAGGGAATGCGGTTTTGCCTCGATATCATCTGGATCGAGGACGGCAAGATCGTTGGCGCGGCCGAGAACGCGTGTCCCGATCCCGATGGCACCAGCGACGGCAACCGCGCGACATTTTCGTCGGGTATGCCGGTGACTCACGTGCTCGAAATGCCCGCGGGTTGGATGGCTGCGAATGGCTATGGACCGGGTACGCCAGTTGATCTCGGCGATCTGGAACCGTGACTCCCTAGATATCAGCTTCCGCGTTCCGCAGCGCGTGTTCCAGTCGACTCTGCCTCACGCTCATGGTGACATCGCCTCGCGTGCGCTCGAGCACAGCCCGGAACTGATCCGTGGTACGCCGCAGCCCCCCGGTGATCGAATCGGGGAAGTCAATCGTCACCAACAGGCCATAGACCTGATCCATCGTCGTCAACAAGAGTTCGGCGCGCTCGATATCATCGCCCCGTAATGCGTCCAGCGTATCTCGACGAAGTTCACTGGCGGCCTCTGCCAGTCCATTCAGCCACGCGGTGTCTTCAACCCCGATCTGCTCCGCTGACGGGATAGTGCCATTGCCCAGCATGGCCTGGGTAATGACTGCTTCCGCATACTCCTTCATCGCATCCTGCACATAACCGGCCCAGTAGACGTTGGGGTAGGGCTTTGTCTCGGCTGCGACAAGATCGAGCAACCTACGCGCGTCTTCGAGCATCACACCAGGGTTCTCCCCGCGGTGAAGCGCACGGATAGCGTTGGCGCTGAAGCGGACGACCTGTCGGCTGGTATTCACGGCGGTGTCGCGGGCGGCAGAGAGTTGCGACATGCGTGTGATCGTTGCTGCCACGAGGTCGTTGAGATCGGGTTGAGGTGACATAGAAGGTTGTCTTTCCGGTTCATATTGCTGGTAGCGGCATGCTTTTGACCCGCCTGAACCCAATTTATCAGCAAGGCGCGGTTTTGCATTGACGCTGGCACTCGCATCGACCTATACTGCTTTTGCTCCGATCGGGAACGCCCGGAAGGAGTGGGCTTTGACCGGAAGTAGTAGATCCGCCACCCAGAGAATTGCCGGCAGGTGCAAGGCATGAGCAGGATCGAACTCGTCCGCGAGCCGCGAGAGTGAACAGAGTAGTTCTCGCCGGTCACCCACCGTTAGAGGGGAATCAAGCGGGTCACGTGTGAGACCGCAGTTGCGCAGTTTGGGGCCGTAGCTCAGTTGGGAGAGCACCACACTGGCAGTGTGGGGGTCAGGGGTTCGAGTCCCCTCGGCTCCACCAATCGAGGCGCAACACCTCACCATCGTGATCAAGCGGGGTGGTACCGCGGAAGCGTCCAAACGCCTTCGTCCCTGAATACAGGGCGAGGCGTTTTTCGTGTTTAAGGAGCTCATCATGTCGGAAGCAGCAGAAATACGGATCGGATACGAGCCAGCCACGGTCGAGCCCAAGTGGCGACAGGCCTGGAAGGATGCCGCCATTTACAAAGTGGCGGACTCCACAGACAAGCCAAACTGGATGTCGCTCACCATGTATCCCTATCCATCCGGCGTGCTGCACGTTGGCCACTGGTTCGCCTTTTCGATTCCGGATGTGTTTGCACGCGCCCAGCGCATGCGCGGCTTCAACGTGATGTATCCGATGGGCTTCGATGCCTTCGGCCTGCCAGCCGAGAACGCCGCCATCAAGAACAACATCCATCCTGCCAGGTGGACCTACGAGAACATCGACAACATGACCCGCCAGTTCGACCTGATGGGGGCCATGATCGATTGGGATCGCAAGGTCGCGACGTGTGACCCCGACTATTACCGCTGGAACCAATGGTTCTTCCTGCAAATGCTGGAGAAGGGCCTGGCCTATCGGTCCGGTGGAATGGTGTGGTGGTGCCCGAACGACCAGACGGTGCTGGCGAATGAGCAAGTGCTGGATGGCAACATCTGCGAGCGTTGCGGCGCCGAAGTTTACAAGCGCGATCTTGAACAGTGGTATTTGCGGATCACCGATTACGCCGACGAGTTGCTGGCTGGCCTGGACGATGTTGATTGGCCAGAGCGCGTGAAAACGATGCAGCGCAACTGGATCGGACGCTCTGAGGGTGCCCGCCTGAACTTTGAGCTTGAGAACGGCTCGTCGCTTGGCGTATTCACCACCCGTCCCGATACCGTGTTCGGCGCCACCTTCATGGTGATTGCCCCCGAGCACCCGTTTGTTGATCAAATCACGACCGAAGAACAGCGCGATGCCGTGCAGCAATACGTCACTACCTCACGGACGAAATCCGAGGTAGAGCGGCAGATATCTGATGAGACCCACAAGAAGAGTGGTGTGTTCACCGGCGCATACGCGATTAATCCGGTGAACGACGAACGCATTCCGGTCTGGGTGGCGGATTACGTACTGATGTCCTACGGTACCGGTGCCATTATGGCCGTACCTTCCGGTGATCAGCGCGACTTTGAGTTCGCCCGTCAGTTTGATCTCCCCATTATCCCCACCGTGCAGCCGGTTGGCGGCGAACCCCTCGATGGCGCCACGATGACCGAGGCATACACGGGCGACGGCATCGTCATTAACTCCGGCGAGTTCAACGGCTTGCCTCAATCCGAGGCGTTGCCGAAAATGATCGCCTGGCTGGATGAGCAAGGCCGCGCCAAGGCAGAAGTGAGTTGGCGGCTGCGCGACTGGTTGATTAGCCGTCAACGGTATTGGGGCACGCCGATTCCAATCGTGTATTGCGATACCTGTGGCGTGGTGCCCGTGCCAGAAAACCAGCTCCCGGTCGAGTTGCCATTGGATGCCGAATTCACACCCACTGGTCAGAGTCCGCTTGTGACGCATGAATCCTTCGTCAACACCACGTGCCCAACCTGTGGGGGTGCCGCGAGGCGCGAAACCGACACTATGGATACGTTCATGGACTCGTCATGGTACTGGTTCCGCTACGCCAGCCCGCAGTTCGAGGATGGGCCATTCGACACTGAACTCGCGAAAAAGTGGAGCCCGGTCGACCTTTATTGCGGCGGGATTGAGCACGCAATCCTTCACTTGCTCTATGCCCGCTTCTTCACCAGGGTGATTCGCGATTTGGGTTTGACGGAGGTCAGCGAGCCCTTTGCCCGCCTGCGCAACCAGGGCATGATCCTCTCCGTCGACGGTCGCAAGATGTCGAAGAGCAGGGGAGCTCAAATTGGGCCGGATGAGCTTGTCGCCCGCCACGGTGCCGATGCCTTGCGCTTGCACCTGATGTTCCTGGGACCATGGGAGCAGGGTGGGCCGTGGAACGATCGCGGAATCACCGGTATGGAGCGGTTTATTCGCCGTGCCTGGCAGGTGGCAAGCGAACTTGGTACGACGACGCCCGGTGACCATGCCGGGGAAGCTGATGAAGCAGCATTGATTGCATTGATGCACCGCACCATCAAGCGGGTGAGCGACGATATCGATTCGTTTAGCTTCAATACCATGGTGGCGGCGCTGATCGAGTACGTAAACGAACTGATGAAACTCAAGGAGACTGAGATCGTCACGTCTCCGGTTTGGCGGGAGGCCGTTGAGAATCTTGTGCTGATGATGGCACCGGCCACCCCCTACGTTTCGGAAGAGATGTGGGAAATGCTCGGCAAACCGTTCAGTGTGCATCAGCAGGATTGGCCAACGTTTGATCCTGCCCTGGCCGTGGATGCCACAATCGAGATACCGGTGCAGATCAACGGCAAGGTTCGCGATCGCGTGACGGTGGCGAACAGCGCCACTGCCGAGGAACAACTGGCCGCCGCCCGAGCGCTGGACAAAATCACGGAACAACTCGAAGGCAAGCAGGTGGTCAAGGAAATCTCAGTGCCAGGCCGGATGGTGAATTTCGTCATCCGGGGTTAGGCTCCCGCAGTGCACCGGGATGCGTATGCGCGTCTCGGTGCACTGCTGTGACTGCATTGATCGACCCTCAACTAGTCCGTTTGGAACTATTGACATAACACTAAACGTTATGTATATTCGAATTGGGTAAGTGGTCGAGATTGCTTCAGGCGCTCTTCCCAGGCGCTGCGAAGCTACGCAACAATCGACCCTAATTCGGTTGGACCCCCTCCATCCCCCGCACATGCACCGCATCCCAGCCAGATGGTGCAGAAGACGCTAAAGGCCGGGCGATCATGTCGCCCGGCCTTTCGCTTTGGTTTGAACTAATCGGCTGCAGCGTGCTCTGGTAGCCAACGCTGGTTCAGGTTGCGGTTTGCGCCTACCTCATCCAGCCGTTTGTATTCGGTGGTATGCGGTGCGCTGGTGACCAGTTCGGGTGTATTTTCCACTTCGTCTGCGATCTGCAACATGGCGTCCGCGAAGTAATCGAGGCTTTCCTTGCTCTCGGTCTCGGTCGGCTCAATCATCAACGCTTCTGGCACGATCAGCGGGAAGTAGGTTGTTGGCGGGTGGACACCGAAATCAAGCAGGCGCTTGGCCATATCCAGGGTCTTGACGCCGCGCTTCTTCTGACGGGTGCCGTTGATCACGAACTCATGCATGCAGGTACGCGGATATTGCACATCGTAAGCATCCTGCAAGCGCGTCATCAGGTAGTTGGCGGCCAGCACCGCATCCTCACTGATCATGCGCAAGCCCTCCGCGCCGTGCATGCGGATGTATGTGTACGCGCGCACGTGCATGCCGAAGTTGCCATTGAAGCTGTGCAGGCGACCGATGGTTTTCGGCGGATCTGCCCAGACGTACACATCGCCTTCCCTGGCCACGATCGGCGCGGGGAGGTAATCTTCCAGCCCCTCACGAACGCCCACTGGACCGGAGCCCGGGCCGCCACCACCGTGCGGTGTGCTAAAAGTTTTGTGCAGGTTGTAATGCATCACATCTACGCCCAGCTCACCAGGCTTGGCAATGCCGAGGATGGCGTTGAAGTTGGCGCCGTCGTTGTACACCAGGCCGCCGCACTCGTGCACAAGCTGGATCATCTCCTGGATGTGCTCGTCCCAAAGTCCCAGGGTGTTCGGGTTGGTGATCATCAGGCCGGCAATCTCCGGGCCGAGCAGGCCACGGAAGTTGTCGATATCGACATTTCCGCGCTCATCCGACGGCACGGCGACGATATCGAATCCCGCCATTCTGGCCGTGGCAGGGTTGGTGCCGTGCGCAGAATCGGGGATGAGCATCTTGGTGCGAGCGGTGTCGCCTCGCTCCTTGTGGTAGCTATCGATAATCAGGCAGCCGGTAAGTTCGCCATGGGCGCCAGCGGCAGGTTGCAGGGTGACGGCATGGAACCCGGCAATTTCGGCGAGCATTACTTGCAACTCGTACATCAGTTCCAGCGCGCCCTGAACCGTGTCGGCGGGCTGATAGGGATGCAGGTTGGCAAAGCCCGGAAGGCGGGCTACCGCCTCATTAATCTTGGGGTTGTACTTCATGGTGCATGAACCCAGTGGGTACATGGCGATGTCAATCGCGTGATTCTTTTGGCTCATGCGAGTGAAGTGACGGATCACGTCGATCTCGCTCACTTCCGGCCAATCCAGCTTTTCGCGCCGCATATCGGCAGGGAGCTCTGCCGCGGGTGCGGTC
>DJVD01000089.1 GCA_002440805.1 Chloroflexi bacterium UBA6265 | reverse complement strand
GTGTCGTTGACCGGCGTCGCCAACATCGGGGCCGATGCTAACCCGGCACCCAGCATGCACATTAACACCAGAAGGTGAACGAATTTCCGCATATCTCTCCCCTGACGTGGCGTGTGTTTCGATTGGTGAAGTGTACCGGAAGGAGTGCTTATGGCTGTGGCGGTGATCGTCGCAGGACGATGACAAGGATGCCGAACGCGATCATGGCGAAACTGAGCCAGTACGCTGCCGGCAGGGGCCCGATGTAGAGGCTATCCGTGCGAATACGCTCCAGGAAGAGGCGGATAACCCCGTAGGCGAGGAAATACAGGCCAAAGGCCATACCTGCACGGAACCAGCCGAAGCGCTGCTGATGCAGCACAAGCAGTGTGAGCGCGGTGCATAGCAGCAGGCTCAACAGGGATTCATAGAGAAAGGTTGGATGAAAGGTGCTGAACTGCTCGTAACCGTCGGGTCGGCGGGCTGGATCGATCGTCACTGCCCAAGGCAGTGTTGTTGGAGTGCCAAACGCTTCCTGGTTGGCCCAGTTCCCCCAGCGGCCAATCGCCTGCCCCAGCGCCAGTGCCGGCACGAGGCAATCGAACCATCGCCATATGGTTCCCTGTTGCCGACGCAGGAGTAACCATGCGGTTAATACGCCCGCGATGATGGCACCATGGATGGTAAGGCCACCCTCGCGAACATTGATCGCGCCACCGAGATCGTCGCGGTAGCGATCCCATTCCAAAATGACGTAATACAGCCGCGCACCGATAATTGCCCCCAGCACGACAACCGGGGCAATATCGAGGATCGCCTCGCCATTGAGTCCACGCTGGTTGGCGATCCACATCGCCAGCCACACGGCCAGGGTAATACCAAGCACGATAAACAACGCATACCAGCGGATCTCAATTGGGCCGATCGCAATCGCGACCGGATCACCCAGTGTGGGCATGCAGGAACTCCGTGACCTGGTCGCGGGTGGGCAGGCCGTCCATCGCTCCAGGCATGGTGGTGGCAAGTGCGCCACAGGCCATGGCGAAACGCAGGTCATCGCCGTCCGCCCCTTGCCAGTTGCGGGCGATCATGCGACTGATGAAGCCGGCCGTGAACGCGTCACCGGCACCGGTTGGCTCTACAGCGTTCACCGGGAACACATCCTGGCGAATACGTTCGCCACCAACCCGTAACAGGGCGCCACGCGCACCATCGGTAATCACCGCAACGGGTGGATCGATACGATCCAGTGCATCCGCAGCATCGTCCAGCGAAGTAGCACCCCAGAGATGGCGAGCATCGTCGACGCTTAGCTTGACCACAGTACCGGCGGCCAGGCCCACCATGATTAGCATCCGGAGTTCATCCATCGGCAGCAGACCGGGGCGGACGTTCACATCGAAGACGAGGGGAATGCCGACATCGCTGGCATGGCGAATGGCGGTAAGCACGGCATCGACACTCGGGCTGGCAGACATGGCGACAGACCCGAACACAACAGCTTCCACGTCGTGCAGGTTCATCTCGTCGGGCGAAAGCAGGCGATCGGCGTGCCGATGCAGGCGAAAATGCCCATCGCCAGCCTCATCGGCCCATGCCAGTGCGATCGTTGTCGGTGTATCGGCGGCAATCCTGACATGTGAGATATCGATCCCTTCAGCACCCAGCCGGGCGTGCAGCCGCTGGCCAAAAGGATCATCGCCGAGCACGGTGCGCATTTGCACAGGCACACCCAGGCGAGCCAAACCGACGGCGACATTCGCCGGGGCACCACCCTCGCGGATGGCGAGGGTGTTTCCGGAGATCAAATCGCTGCCCTGGGGTGCAATGAGATCGATGAGGCATTCGCCAATCGCAACAACCGGCTTCGTCATGCGGTAGACCGTACCTGCTGCGGCCGATCGGCCTCGCGACGCACGCTGTTCACTTGCCGCAACTGTTCCAGCTTGCTGAGCATAGTTGAGAGTTGGTTCAAATCTTCCACCTCCACCACAGCCCGGAAGGTGACCGTGCGGTCCTCGTGGGTTTGCGTGGCCATGCTGAGGATGTTGACGCGCTGATCGGCCAGCAACGTGGAGATATCTTTTAACAGGCCGACGCGGTCCTCGGCGTCCACGATGATTGCCACAGGGTGGGTTTCGTTGCTTTGGTTGCCCCAGTTCACCGGCACCAGGCGCTCAGGATCGGGAATGTGCGTCACGTTCGGGCAATCCTGTCGGTGATACACCACACCGCGGCCGCGGGTGATATACCCAATAATTGGCTCGGGCGGCACCGGCTTGCAGCAGTTGGCTTGCATGGTGAGGACATTGCCGGCACCCATCACCTCCACCTTGGCGATCTTGGCCGGCACCTTGACGTTGCCAGTGGTGGGGACGACATCCCGAATCGACACATCGATGCGGGACGTGATCGAATGGGCCGAAATGGCTCCGTACCCGATCGCGGCGTAGAAATCATCGAGCTTGGTGTAGCGCGGGTACTTGGCCATCACCTCCTCGTGTTTGATGTTCAGTGCCAGGCGATGGAGTTCTTTTTCAAGTGTGGACTTGCCGCTGGCGATATTCTCATCGCGCTCCTGACGGCGGAACCACTGGCGGATTTTCTCGCGGGCCGACGCGGTTTTGACGTAGCCATTCTCGGCCTGGAGCCAGTCGCGTCGTGGGCCCTTCACCATTTTGCCGGTGCGGATCTCCACAATCTGGGCGTTATTGAGTTCGTATTTGAGATCCACCTGCTGGCCATTGACGGTGGCGCCGATGGTGTGGTGACCGACTTCGGTATGGATGCGATAGGCGAAATCGATGGGGGTGGCGCCGCGGGGGAGTTCGATAATATCGCCGGCTGGAGTAAAACAGTAGATCATATCCTGGAAGACATCGGACTTGAGGCTTTCGACAAACTCCTCGGCGTCGGCTACCTCGTCACGCCAGTCCATCAGTTGGCGTAACCAGGTGATCTTGGCTTCCAGGCGTTGATCGCTGCGCGATCCCTCCTTGTACCGCCAGTGGGCCGCGATACCGTACTCGGCGACATGGTGCATTTCCCAGGTACGAATCTGGATTTCGACCGGGTGCCCGGCCGGGCCAATCACCGCAGTATGGAGGCTCTGGTACATGCTTTCTTTGGGGGTGGCGATGTAATCATCAATTTCACCCGGCACAGGGTGCCATTTGCCGTGGACCAGCCCCAGGGCGGTGTAACACTGGGTGACATCGTCGACGATGATACGGATGCCGATGACATCGTAGATCTCGTCGAACGCCCGATTTTTGCGATTCATTTTGCGATAAATGGAATAGATGTGTTTCTTGCGGCCATACATCTCGGCGTGGATGCCGGCTTCAGCCAACAATCCACCCAACTGGTCGATAATCTGCTGCAGGGCGATTTCGCTTTCGGCGCCCCGGCGCTCAAGTTCGTCAGTGATATGGCGGTACTGTTCCGGATGGAGATATTTAAACGCGAGGTCTTCGAGTTCGGATTTTACCTGCCAAATACCGAGGCGATTGGCCAGGGGAGCGTAAATTTCCATGGTCTGCTGGGAAATTCGCACCTGTTTATCGGGCCGCATGGAGTCGAGCGTGCGCATATTGTGCAATCGGTCGGCGAGCTTAATCAGCACCACGCCGATGTCATCCACCATGGCGAGGAACATTTTGCGCAGGCTTTCGGCCTGCTGCTCGCGTTCGCGTTCCTGGCGATTGCGGGTGTCTTCCGATTCCGGAACCCACTGGATCTTGCCAAGCTTGGTGGTGCCATCCACCAGTTGCGATACGCGTTCGCCGAAGATTTCGGCAATCAAAGGCAGCGTGACATCGGTATCTTCCACCACATCGTGCAGCAGGCCTGCAGCCATGGTTTCGCCATCCAGCCGCATCACCGCGAGGATACGGGTGACCTCAATTGGATGAACAATATAGGGTTCACCTGACTTGCGGGTAATGCCGGCGTGGGCCTGATAGGCAATCAGGAAGGCCCGAGCAACGATCTTCAGGTCGCCAGTATGTTGGTCTTCGGTGATGGCATTGCTGAGCGCGTTCAGGGCGGACTGAACGGCGGGCTCGTACTCATCTGGTGGTGCAGGTACGCGCGGGTGCTCTGTTTCGCGCACGGCGGGATCGCGAAACATTTCGATCGTTTCGATCAAATTCGACTCTGCCGTAGTGGGGGTCATAGCCCTCTTCCCGGTCCAGCCTCGGGTACGCGCGCCCCGGGCGGACCATCATGTTTCGGCCGCCTGCCTCTCGCCCAACAAATTGAGGCGGGTAAGTGATCAGTTTAGGGAGATACGGGCATGTCGTCAATGCTGGCCGTACGTTTATGACACTGAATTATCCCGCAATGTTTCCGCACGATAGCCAAATGTTGCGGCGGCATTAACGGCGAACAGCAGCATACCGATGCCGCCCACCAAACACGGCCAGATAACGGCCTCCGGTTCCAGGTGCCCGTACATGCGCAGGCCCATAAAAAGCATGCCCACTCCACTGCCAACCGTCATAAGTCCAAGCTGCGGAAGCTCCAGGCGCGGCCAGCAGATGTGCGGCACACCTGCCAACTGCGGCACGTAGCGATAGCCGAACCCGCTGATGAGCAATCCTGCGAAGCCGAACAGGTTCGACACCACGTGGGTGCTGCGCAATCGCGCACCCGCTGCCGGGTCGAGCGCGAACATCACCCCGAATCCAATGCCGATCACCATGAACCCCATGGCGAGCGCGATCCCGCCTCGCGCGGCTGCTGCCAGCGGCCACGCCACAGGCAGGATATTCACCGCCCAGGCGACCATCGAAACCGCCATCGCGATTGCACCGATACGAAACACCATATCGGCGTCGATGGCCAATGCGATCGTCATGGCCGGCATACCAATGAGGAAGGCGATGAGATGGAGGCCGATCAGACGCAGCGAGCGGAAATCGCGACCACTCCATCGCGCCAACATGTGATAACTTGTGCCCGATGCCATTGGGAAGAAAAAACCCAGCAGCATCACATGTGCCCAAACCAGGTCCCAGCGGCCAGAGGATGGCTGCCAGAAGTCCAGCAACACCGCCAGGGCTGTGCCAACCACCACCATCAATCCACTCAGCATGGTGAACGGGATGGCGAGGCGATCCACCTTTTGCTGCTGCGTGCGCTCATGCCAGGCAATGCGTGGAGGCCGTGCCCCCGGACCGCTAAACAACAACATCAGGTTAGCGAGGAACAGCACCGCACCGGCAAATGCCAGCACGTGCCCGATGCGCACCAGCGGCTCCTCTCGCCACCCATACCCCAGTGCCACCAACCAGGCACCGGCAATGCCAGCCCCAACTTGCGTGGCCACCAGTGGCAAACTTCGCCATTGTTTGCCGGAATGCACGGGCAGCGCCTGCACATTCACGCCATAGATCATGATCGTGATGCCGCCCAACACGGCCAGTTGGACTGAAGCCGTCCACCACGCTCCATTTGTCTGGCTATATCCGGCCAATACCAGGGCTACGGCCATCGCGACCGGAGCCGCCGTGACGGCGATAGCAATGATCGATCGTTGATTCAACTTCATCTCACGATTTCGTGACCGGCGGAATGCCGAGCTTGTTCTTGCCATAGATACGCGGCCACATCTGGGTAACGAAGATGACGATCGCCACGAATTGCAGGACAGACGATGCCACCAGCAACCAGTCAATCCAGATACCATCGTCGTTTTGGCGAAAAAACGGTTCCGCAATCACCCGACAGGCCAACCCGACATTGAGCATCGCCAGCGCGGTGAACGCCTTGTGCTCGCCGTACCCGAGCGGCAACGCTGGCACCCGCTTGCGTGGCAACAGCCAGAACGCGATCCCGATAACAA
>DJVD01000075.1:738-9609 GCA_002440805.1 Chloroflexi bacterium UBA6265 | reverse complement strand
GGCAGCGGCGCAATTGCCATCTCCATCACCCACCACGCGCCGATGAACTGGTCTGGCCACACCATCGCCACGGATATCAGCCCGGCAGCGCTCGCGATTGCCCAAAGCAATGCCGATGCATTGCTCGCTGATGAGCGTCGCAGCCGTATCACCTTCGTGCAGGGCAGCCTGGCAGGGCCAATCGAACAGCCGGTGGATTTGCTGCTCACGAATTTGCCGTATCTCACACCCGATCAAATCGCCGGGAATGCCGATCTTGTTCACGAACCCGGCATCGCCCTGGATGGCGGGGCCGATGGCCTTGACCTGATTCGCAACGTGGTCGATGATCTTCATCGCGTGCTTGCTCCGGGGGGAGCAGTTGGATTCGAAATCGATCCAACGCAGTCGGCAGAGGTTCAGCGCCTGCTACGACAAACCCTCCCGCGCCATCACGTAGAGATCGTGTTCGATCTCGCTGGCGACGAGCGTCACATCGTCGCGTCCTGACCTGGCCGCATCCATGCGCCAACGCTACCCATGGCACGACACTTGCCGTATCTGGCAGTTGTGTCTCGGTGAGAACACGATTGCCGAATGAAAAGGAGTTTGTCACGTATGAATCTTCGTAACTCAGTTCTCTCAGGTATTTTCGCGGCGTCCATCGCCCTCAGTGGAGCATCGGCCCTCGCGGACGAGGCTACGCCAGCCGCCACCCCGGCTGAGGATGCAACGGCCGCAGTGCCCGTCACCGTATCGCCGAAGGCGATCAAGACGGCCGATGGCGATTTCGTGGGATACGCCACGATGTGGGAGGACGAAGCGGGTGTCCATATCGTGATCAAGAGCAGCGGCGATGCAGTGCTGGCTCCAGGTGAGCACGGTGTGCATATCCATGAAACCGGCGTTTGCGACGATGAGTCCGCTTTCGATTCTGCTGGCGGCCACTTCAATCCATCGGATGAAGCGCACGGTGATGCGAATGCCGATCCCAGCCATGGCGGTGATCTCGGCAATATGACCGTCGCCGATGACGGTTCGTTTGAGCACAAGGTTGTGGTGAGCAAGATCACCCTGCAGCCCGACGAGGCCAACTCGCTGAACGATGCCGATGGCAGCGCCATCGTAATTCATGCCGGTGAAGACGACCTCGCCACCGATCCGTCTGGCGAAAGCGGCGATCGCGAAGCCTGTGGTGTGATTTTTGCGCCAATCGAAGATTCGGGCACCCCGGTGGCAACGCCCGCCAACTAGCCTGTTTCGTTGACGAGCTGCCGCTTTATCCTCTAGGATGAGCGGCAGATCGCTTTTTCAGCGCGAGGGACTCATGCAGTTCTACCTGAAGGCCACCATTGCCGTTTCACCACGCCGGGCCCAAACAGGGGAGCAGTGCGTCCGGAAGTTGTAGTGTGCATTTCGCTCACGAACCTGCTTTCCGGATATTGACCTCCCTTCGACCATGACGTCGGAGGGCTTTTTTATGCGTACAGGAATCAACAACCATGGTCCTTCTCATCCAGGCGGCGGATATCAAATATGCCTATGGCGGCAATCAGCTTTTCGACAAACTCTCGTTCACGATCCAGACGGGTGATCGCCTCGCGCTGATCGGCGAGAACGGGACCGGCAAGTCGACCCTATTCCGCCTCCTCAATAAGGAGATGCCGCCGCAGGCCGGCGCCATTACGCACGCGAACGGCATCACCATCGGCTATCTCCAACAGGAATCCACCCTCCCCGCCAACAAAACCGTGCGACAGGTGCTGAGCGAGGCGATCGGGGACGCCGACAGCGTTGAACTCCATCTGCTCGAGATCGAAGAGCGGTTTGCTCACCCGATGTCGGATGATGAGATGATGGCGCTGCTGGATACGCAGACGATGCTGATGGAGAGGCTCGATTCGCTGGCCGGGAACGACGCCACCGAACAACTCCAACAGGTACTCGGTGAAGTGAAAATCCCCGAGCATCGCTGGGATCAGCCGATTGGCACCCTCTCCGGTGGCGAGCGCAAACTGATCGATGTCGCCCGGTTCCTGCTGGATCAACCTGATGTGCTGTTGCTGGATGAGCCCGACAACCATTTCGATGTCGATGCCCGTGCGTGGCTGGAGCAGTGGCTGAACACCCAGTTCAAGGGCGCGCTGTGCATGATTTCGCACGATCGCTACATGATCGATCAGGTCGCCAATTCGATCATTGAACTGGAAGATGGCCGTATTCGTCGCTACACCGGCAACTACAGCGCCTATCAGCAACAGAAGCGCGACCGCCTGCAGCGGGAACTGGAACTGCGCGAGCTTGCCGAACGTGAATACCTGAAGCTGAAGGCCAGCGCCGAGGAACTCACCCAGTGGGCGCGGCAGAATCCCAAATTCGCCACCCGGGCCGAGCAGCAGCGCAATCGCATGGCCGATGAACGGGCGCGGCTCGATGCCCAGCCGTGGCCGCAAATGCAGCGCCGTGAGGCGAAGATCGAATTCCAGACCGAGCGGGGATCAACCAATGTCGTCAGTGGCAGCCATGTCAGCATCCGCTTTGGTGATCGCACCGTGTTGCAGCCGTTCGACGTCTTGGTGCGCCACGGTGAGCGGGTGGGGATCATCGGCCCGAATGGCGCCGGCAAAACCAGCCTGATGAAGTGCCTCACCGGCGAACTTGCTCCCACCACTGGCAGCATCGGCATCGGCGCCAGCATCCAAATGGTGTGGTATGACCAGTTACAGGCCTCGCTGGCGCCCACCGCCCAGCCCATTGAGTTGGTGCGTAAGGCGAAGGCGCTCAACGAGCAGCAGGCCTTGAGTGCGCTGGTGGGAATGGGCTTTGATCGGGTGGACGCGATCAACCAGGTGAAGAACCTCAGCGGTGGAGAACGCGCCCGCTTGCAGATCGCACTGATGATGCTCAGCGGTGCCAACCTGCTCGTATTGGATGAGCCCACCAACAACCTCGATCTCGCCAGTGTTGAGAAGCTGGAGGAGGCATTGCTGGACTTCGATGGCACCATCATCAGCATCTCGCACGATCGCTACTTCATGGATCGCGTTTGCAATCGCATTCTCGCGATTGAGGACGGCGTGGTCCGTGATTACCCCGGCGGCTATACCTACGCCATGGAAAACCTCGACAAGGGCACCCCGCTGACCATTGGCATGCGCCACCCCGCGGCCATGCCTGAGCCTGTGAAAAAGCGCAAGGTGTAACAGGACTGCTGATCTGCATTCGTGTAGTGGCTCGGCTGAACCCGAAACGATCCCTGGTCCACGTCCCGAGTTCACCAGTTCACAACCTGGGCTCGGGCGAACTGACCCTGGATCCTGCCCGTTACGGCAATTTCCATCACACCGACAGATTACCGCCGCGGCTTCGTTCTACTATGCAAGGAGAGATGCATATGGCGATTGCTGCACCAGGGACAGTCGTATTGAACCCAGCGAAGAACAAAACGGACGCGGCCGCGCACAATCCGCCGACTGCTGCGTTGGCGGATTCGATCCCGCGCATATACGGCTACTTCTATCCGCGGGTAGGTGGCAACCGCGCGCAGGCGGAAGACCTTACCCAGGACACCATGCTCGCTGCCGTGCGATCCGGCGCCGCGCCGTATGATGCTGAAGACCGAAATCGATGGCTGTTCCATATCGCCCGCAACAAGTTGATCGACCACTATCGTCGTGCCGGCCGCGATCGCGATATGTTTGGGATCCGGGTAGATGGAGACGATCCTGGCGAGCAACCGGGCCTGCCCGATCTCGACCTGGAATCGCTACCCATCCGCGAAGAAGTGATCGCCACATTGGCTGCGCTCAACCCCCGCTTTCGGGCCGCTATCGTGCTTCGCTACTTTGACGGCTGTGATGTCGCCACAGTAGCCGAGGCGCTTTTCATTTCCCACACCGCAACTGAATCGCTGCTTGCACGTGCCCGCAGTGCGTTCCGATCGACCTGGCTGCAACGCAATGGAGAAACCCGATGACCGATAACGATTTCCGCCAATTCAATGGCGCGTTTGATGCAGCAATGGAGCCGGACGCGACGTTCACAGAACGATTGCAGCAGCGGATGGAGGCCGGGACACCGAATCGCGCTGCCACCGATCGTCCCACTGTGATTGCTTCGCCGCCGTCGCAGCGTGAGCACGTTCCGTCTGCCGCTCGGCGCAGCCACCCGCTCTTTATCGCCGCGGCTGTATTAGTCGTGATTGCGCTGGCTGCGGCTTCGATTGTCCAGCTTGCTCCCCGCGTGCTGGAACCGCAGTACGCCAGTCAATCCCTTGCGACTTTGCCAGCCGATACCGGGCTCACTCCAGGCCCCGACGTAGCGCTTTACCCGGCACCTATTCCCGGATTGGAACGAGAGAGTTATTCCTATGTACATGGGGACAATTTGATCGCGGTTACTGATTCCAAGGACCTGGAAACCCAGCAACTGGTGTCGTTTGATCTTGCCACCAACCAAATGATTTGGCAGCAAGATGTCGGCCGAATGATGTACTTCATTTTCAATGATGATGTGGCGATCGGCATTGCAAGTCAGGAGATTGGGTCCGCGGAAGTGAACAGTATGCCAGTGCTGAGCGAAATGGTTGCGTTTGATATGCAAACCGGGGAGGAGATGTGGTCCCGTTCGATCGCCGACTGGCAGGTGGTAGAAGGATGGGAAACCATCGAAATGGCCGGGGATGTGGCGATTTTCCTCGAAGCGGGGACACTCACCGCAGTGGATACGACCACAGGCAAGACGCGTTGGCAGGCCGACTACAAGCTGGTTGCACCTGAGGCGGACGGCTTTACCCAACCGCCGGCGCTGGCGCAGATCGGCACTGAGCTGTACCTCGCCCAGATGGATGGCTCAGTTGACGTGTTTGATCTGACGAGTGGAACGCAGGTCAAGGAGTTCGACCTGTCTGCTGCGTTCAGGGATGTGGAGCCCGTGAGCGTGATGATGGAGCCGGTGCCCGCCGGGCTGCTTGTGATATCAGACACGCTCGTTGGTCCAGGCATTGGCACCACACTGTCGCTGGTTGATCCACAGAACGGTGACGTGAAGTGGCAGCGATCGTTCGACCAATCGGGCGTGGTCAACGTTTCACCAGATGGGGCCATCGCAGTTGCCCTGCACACGTGGGAGTCTCCGCCATTGCTGATGCGTTTACTGGGTCGGGAGGGCCATTCCACGTCGGCGCTCACCTGGCTCAATGCGGAGGGCGACGTCATCCTGGAGACCGATCGGGTGCGTATGCCGGATATGGGGCCGCTGGTGGTCGCAGCGAACAATGACTATGCTTGCTACACCGCCGATAGCTTCGTCTGCTTCGATCGCGCCGGCACCAGGTACACCATCGATTCGGCGGTCACGTGGGATGCCGACCTGGTAGGCGATACATTGGTCCTGTTTTCTGACTTGATGGTGTTGCGGGTTGAACTTCCGTAGGTTGGTGTCTCTGGCCTTGGGTGCCAAAGGCTGGTATTGCAATCGAACGAGAGGACGCAGCCATCGCAACGGTTGCGTCCTCTCCGTGCCGTGCAGCCCAACGGACCAAGGGCACGGATTGCTCCAGCGCATCGCGTCACCGGCCACAGTCTGTGGCCATTTCCACTCCTACGAAGATTCCAATCGTCCTGTATCTACCTGGTAATCGTGTTCGCTGCCGATCCAGGCGGAACCGTCTTCGTAGTGCTCCTTTTTCCAGATTGGCACGATCTCCTTGATGCGGCTGATCGCCCACGCCGATGCGGTATAGGCATCATCACGATGGGCGCTGCTGCACGCGATCACCACGCTGGCCTCGCCAGGCACGAGATGGCCAAAGCGGTGTGCAATAGCGATCTGCACAGCCGGCCATTTGTCCCGCACCTCGGATCCGACCTGCGCCAACATCTTCGCGGCAGCAGGGGCGTAAGCCTCATATTCCAGCGAACTCACGGCCATGCCGCGAGCATGATTGCGCACCGTGCCGATAAAGGTCACCAGGGCGCCCGCATCATGGGATGAAACCAGTCGCTCGATATTCCGAGGATTGAGCACATCTTCGGTGCAGATGAACCGGTGATCGCCACCACTCACCGGCGGGATCAGGGCCACTTCGTCACCTTCGTTCAGGAGTTGGTCGGGCGCTGCATAGTCTTCGTTCACCATGACCATGGTCGATGCGCGCATACCGGCAAGGGCAGGATAGGCAGCGGTGACGATGCCGAAGATCTCACCGGCGGTTGTGCCAACGGGCACCGTCAGTTGCCCGGACTGTTTGCCGATTTGCTCGCGGAACATGGCGAAATAGAGCATCGAAATCGTGATGGAGTGGGACATGCAACGCCTCATGGTTACGACAAAGGCGGATCGCAACGCGACCCGCCTTCAGTCTACTCAATAGTCAGGGTGGTTTAGTTGTTCATCATCTGATTATGCAGTTTCTCGCGCATGCGCTTGGCAAACTGGCGATTGGAATCGTGCAGCTCCCTGAAGATGTCCACAACTTCGGTGTCACCGGATGCTTCAGCATCTGCCATGTACTTGTGCAGGGCGTCTTCGGCCTGCAGCAGGTTGCTCAACGTCGTGATCAGGTTGTACTCAACATCCGAAATCGCAAAATCATCGTGTCCGTGACTCATAGAGAACCTCCTTGGTATGCAGCGGATTCGCTGTCGTCTCCCTTGAGTCCTCGCACATTCAGTGCCACGCGGCTAGAGATAATCCTCAAACCAGGCAAGCGTGCGCTGGAGTCGCTCTACACGGTGCTTCGGCTTTCCGGTCCGACCCATGCCGTGGGATTCGTTCGGGAAACGGACGAGTTCTGTGGTCCGGCCCATCGATTTCAATGCCATGAACCATTGTTCTGCCTGCTCCATGGGGCAGCGGTAATCTTCCTCGCTGTGGATGATCAGGCAGGGCGCGGTCACGTTCTGCACGTAGGCGAGCGGCGATGCTTCCCAGAATCCGATTGGGTTTTCCCACGGAGTGCCGAGCGCCTTGTCGAATCCGATCAGGCTGATATCGTCGGTGCCATACATGCTGGCCATGTTGCTGATGGTGCGGTCGGTGACCGCCGCCTTAAAGCGATCGGTATGGCCAAGAATCCAGTTGGTACTGAAGCCGCCATAGCTGCCGCCGGTGACCCCAAGTCGCTTCTCGTCCAGCCCACCGAGGGAGAGTGCGTAATCGACCGCAGCCATGAAATCGGGCATATCGGCAAAGCCCCATTTGGCATTCACGGCACGTCCAAATTCGTTGCTCCGACCGGTGCTACCGCGCGGATTGATAAACACCAGGGCATAGCCGCGCGCCACATACATCTGCAACTCGTGAAAGAACGCCGGACTGAACTGGGCATGCGGCCCACCGTGAATATTGAGAATCAGTGGCACCTTCTTCTTGCTGTTGGCGGTGTTGCCTTCGGGCCGAATCAGCCAGCCCTGGATCATCTCGTCGCCACTCTGCACCCAGAACTCTTCCGGCTGGGGGATGTTGACTTCTGCCACCCAGGCATCGTTGTGATGGGTAAGGCGCTGTTCGCCATCGGCACTGAGTCGGCTGAGTTCCATTGGTCGGGCGGGTTGGGCGGCTGCCAGGATCAGGTCATCGCCCTGGCGCTGGAACGCTTTAATATGGCGACCTTTCGGTGTCAGGCAGGTTGGCTTCTTGCCATTACGCGGGAATCGCACCACATGTGTGTCACCGCAATCGGAAACAAGTGCATCAATCGCCTTGCTGTCGTCCGTCCAGATCAGTGTCTTGCCACCTGCTCCGGCAGGGCCGCTCATGCCGGTATCACCAATCGCGCGATCGAGATCCTTGCCGAGGCGTACCGGTTCGCCACCGATGGCTGGCATCACATACAGGCCATCGTTGACGTTCTCGGCGTAGGCATCGGGATCACCGATAATGGCCAGCCATTTCCCATCCTGCGAGTAGGTGGGGTTACCCCATGCGCCCTTGCCATCGGTCAGTTGTTTCAGGTGTTTGCTGTGAATATCGATGGTCCAGATGTCGCGCTCGCGACGAATGTCCCAGTCCGCTTCACGGTTGGCTGCAAATGCAATTTCGTAGCCGTTTGGCGCAAAGGCGATCTGGATGTGATTGAATGCCCCCTCGGTAAGTACATCGTGCTCGCCGCCCTCGGCGCTGATAAGGCAGACCTGGCTCGCCTTGTCGTCGATAAAGCCCATGCCATCGAACTTGTAGTAGGCCGAGGTGATCACCTTGACATCGCTGTCGCCTTCCTTTTCGGGGGCAATACGGCTGGTGAAGGCGAACTTGCTGCCATCCGGTCTCCATTCGAACTGACCGACGCCGCTGTCGATGTGCGTGACTTGCCTGGCCTCACCCCCATCCACCGGCATCACAAAGATCTGGTTTTTCTCGGCGCGATCGGAGAGGAACGCGATATGTGATCCATCCGGACTCCACGCGGGCGACGTGTCTTTCCCCTGGCCGCTGGTGAGTTGGCGCGGTTCGGCCTCGCCATCGATCAACCACAACGCCGACCGGTAATCGTCTTTCACCTTATCGATCCCCAGTACCTCGTACACGATTTTGCTGCCATCAGGCGAAACCTGCGGATTACCCGGCAGGTGCCAGGCAAACAGGTCCTCGATCGTGATCGCCCGGCCACCGTTATGGGCGCTTTCCAAAGGAGCGCCGGGAGCGGTGACATGCCATGCTGGCGGTGTCAGCTGGGGTTTTGATTGTTTCCCGGATTTGGTCGATTTCCTGGCCATGGGCTAATTGGGATCCTTCCTCGATGGTGCTGCGGTCAGCAGGGCATCTACATACTCTCCGGCATTGTATGGCGTTTCTCGTGGTTTGATGACCAAATAGGAATTGGCATTGATGTAGGAGGCGAGGCGCGAAGAGCGCTGATCGCCGGTGGTTCGGGCAACCAGTTCGCCGTTG
>DJVD01000075.1:0-685 GCA_002440805.1 Chloroflexi bacterium UBA6265 | reverse complement strand
CTGACCGGATTGCCTGGCAGGCCGAAAATAAACGCATTGCCCAACCGGGCAAAGGTGAGCGGTTTGCCAGGTTTCATAAAGAGGCGGCGGAAATAGAGGTGGATATCCTCACGGTCGAACAGGATCGCCTTGATGTAATCCTTTTCGCCCATACTGACGCCGCCCGAGGTGAGCACGAGATCGTCTTGCGCCAGTCGTTCGGCCAGCAGTGCTTCCAACTGGTCGCGATCATCGGGTGCAATCCCGATCCAACTGATCTCTACCGGTTCGTGCTGCAGCATCGCGGCGATAGTGAAGCGGTTGGCATCACGGATCTGCCCCGGACCCGGTACCTGCTCCGGTTCGACCAACTCATCACCCGTGCTGATGATGCTGACGCGTGGTTTCCTCACCACCGGCACCGGCGTGATACCCAGGCTGGCGAGCATGCCCACTTCCGCGGCCCCGAGGCGGGTTCCAGAAAGGATCAAACGTTCCCCGGCAGCGATATCTATGCCCACCGGACGAATATTCTGGCCGGGGGAAACATCCTCTTCATGGATAACCACGTGGTCATCGGCCATCTCGGTGGCTTCAACCGGCACTACCGCATCCGCGCCCGGCGGCAGGGGCGCGCCGGTCATGATGCGCACACAATAGCCCTCGGTCACTTCCAGCTGTAGCGTATCGCCGGCATTCTGTGTTC
>DJVD01000266.1:301-6074 GCA_002440805.1 Chloroflexi bacterium UBA6265 | reverse complement strand
GTGGTGGATGATCCAACTGCAGCCGATGCCTACTGGAGCACACTTTCCAGTGACGACGCCGGTCGCCCATTTGTTTCACGCGCAAACCTTGGGGTGTACACGCCCGGTTCCACATTCAAGACGATCACAGCAGGCATCGCCATCAACGAGGGGTATTCCGATCCCGAGCAGGTGTATGAGGACAACGGCCAGATCACGATCGATGGTCGCGTGCTGGTTGAAAACAATCGACCGGATGAATCGCGCAACGAGTGGACGCTCCGCGAAGCCGTGATGTGGAGCCTCAATGTGGTGATGGCCCAGGTCGGACTCCAGATCGGGCCCGAGACGTACTGGGATTACGGGCCAAAACTTGGATTCGGCGAGAAGATCCCGTATGACCTGCCCATCGCGGAGAGTCAACTGGCCAACAGTCGCGAATTCCTGAACAGTCAGAACGCGCTGGCCGATACGGGGTTTGGACAGGGCGAGATTCAAATGAGTCCCATCCACATGGCGATGGTCGGGGCAATGTGGGCAAACGACGGTGCAATGATGCAGCCCTCCCTGGTAAAACAGGTGACCGCGGCAGATGGGAGCGTGCTGTACCGCCCCGAGCCCACCGTTTACCTCCAGTGTGTCGATCCCGCAACGGCCCAGGATGTCGAAAGCATGATGATCGATGTCATCGAATCCGGTTCGGCGCAACATGGCCAGGCCCCACCGTATGTCATTGGCGGAAAGACCGGCACAGCCGAGCGCGGCGATGGCACCAACAACTCATTGTTTATCGGTTTTATTGGTAATCCCGAGCCGCGTTATGCGATTGCGGTGGTGCTTGAAGGCAACGGCGCCGACCTGCCGAGCACCGTTTCCATGGCCCGCGATATCCTCGTGGCAACCATGGAACGGCGCGATGATTAGCAACCAATGATTGATTCCTTGAATCATATTGCGGGGTTTGGTACTATCACTTCGCTGCTCTCGAAGCAGTTGATCCCCGATAGCTCAACGGTAGAGCGACCGGCTGTTAACCGGTAGGTTCCTGGTTCGAATCCAGGTCGGGGAGCCAATCAAGAGCCCTGTCGAATCATCGACAGGGCTTTGTTGTTCACCATTGCTACCCGCCGGCAACGGCATGGAAGAGTGTTTTCGTATCTGCGAATCCCACAACACTCCCTTCATCCTTACCTGCAAACTCAATCTCGAACAGCTTGCGTTGTGCCGGGGTCGCCGAATTGAAAAGACGCTCGAGTTCCGCAAGACTGGCCTCGCTGGTGCGACTTCGCGTTACCCAGTCCTGAAAATCGTGACGCTTGCGGAACGACTCTGCATGGTTTATCCGGAGGCCGTGTTGCTCGATCAGGGATATCCATGCTTCTTTCGTGAGCGACCGGATGTGACTGGGATCGCGGATGGCTTCGATTCGGTTGAAAAATGCGCCATCGTCCCCTTCCGGCACCGTTGAATCGATCAGCAAAAACTGCCCGCCAGGTTTCAATACCCGCGCAACTTCGGCAATGAATTTTTCCGGCTCAGGGAAATGGTGCGGCGCAATCCGGCAGGTGACGAGATCGAAACTGACATCGTCGAATGGCAATTTCTCGGCGTCCGCAAGTGCGACCTCGACATTCGTAAGTTCCCATTCATGGAACGCTTCGCGGGCATGGGAAAGTATTTCCGGCGTCAGGTCGGACGCGATCACACGCGCAACGTGCGGAGAGAAGACGCGCGCCACGTGTCCACCACCGGTGGCAATATCAAGCATGACCTCGTCACCCGCCGGACTGGCCAGGTCCACCATGCGCTGCAAATCGGCCGCGCTGGCGTGGCCAGCACTTCGCACATAAGCGTCGCCAGCCGCAGCGAACTGCTTCCTCACCAGGTTTTTGGCCTCGCCCATCGAAACTCCCCTTTCCGTGTGGCAGGTATTTCCCTCCGTAGTAGATGTACGGGGAATTTACCCGACTCCTGCCGCGCGGCTTTCAGGGCGCACACTGCCGGAGTTACGGGTGAGATACAATCCGCATCACCCTGGAAACAACCATACAAACGGGCGGACCGTCAGGCGCGGTATCCTGCCGGTATATAGGCACATGCGGGATCGGCTTGCAGATAATCGCCTGTGTGGGCGAACGCCCGTGACCGCGATCCACCACAAACCCGACGGAATTCGCAACTGCCGCATTTGCCCTTCAGCAGCCCGGGATCTCTCAACTCCTGGAAGATCTGATGCTGCTGATAGAGTTGAACAACGGACTCATTTCGGATATTGCCCGCCACGATTGGCAGGAAGCCGCTCGGGCAGACATCGCCCGTGTGAGATACGAAACAGAATCCGTTGCCAGCATTCACGGCGCGCGGCGCGCGGCCAATCCCGTCTGGTCCCACAAAGCCCAGGCCCTGCAACGCTCCCTGGCCATGTTGAGCCAACACTCTCCGGTAGTGGTAACCCTCGGTGAGCTTGAGCATCCAGGACGCACCTTCGCTCCGCTGCCGCAACCAGTTAAACACTTGCTCGTACTCTTCGGAGCCGATTTCGTCGGCTGCGCCCGCCCGACCCGTTGGCACCAGACAGAACACGGCCCATACAGCAGCACCGAGTGATTCCACCAAATCCGCGATCGCGGGAAGATCGTCGATCGTTCTCTTCGAAAGCGTGCTGTGGACCTGTACTGGCAGTCCCAACGACATCGCATTTCGGGCGATATCCAGGGTCCATCCGAACGATCCTTCGACCCGGCGGAAACGATCATGTCGATCGGCGGTAGACCCGTCGATGCTCACTGCCACTCGCCGAATGCCAGCATCACGCGCGGCTTCAAGACGCTTCTTACTCGCCAGCGGAGTCCCCGCTGGCGTTATCGTTGTTTGAATGCCACGTTCAGTTGCATGCGAGATGAGCTCGATGATGTCCGGGCGCCGCATCGGATCCCCGCCCGTGAGAATCAAAATTGGAGGAACTTCAAATGACGCCACGTCGTCTATGAATGCCTTGGCTTCGTCGGTAGATAATTCCCGAGGATCACGACGGAGCTGTGCCTCCGCCCGACAATGAACACAGGCAAGGTTGCAGGCCCGGGTCAGTTCCCAGGCCAGGACGAATGGTTGCTTATCGAAATCGGCACGCTTTAGCGCATCTCGCCGCGCCCCTACATCAATCACCTTGAACCTCCAGGAATAGTCCACGTGGCTATCCTTTTTCTCTAGCCGCGCGAACCCTCATCACAACGATTTGCGTCGCAGCTTTCGCAACGACGCAAATCTCTTTGGATGAATCGTAGGTGACGACGCTTACCTCAAAAGTCATGACTCAATCGAGAATGTGCACGACTGCCAGACACCGTAAGGGGCGATGCTGCGGAAACCGGTTAACAGACCGGATCAACCATTTCGGCAATCGGCACTGGTTCCGAATAGGTGGAGGATTCAACTCCCAATCCCGAGCAGGTATCTGTTAAGGTTGCGCAAGACATTTCCGGGAGACGTTTCGTCGTTCGGGGGAACCTTCAGGCAGGATGGAGCTGGTCAACATGGCTACCCGACGAATCGCAAATGAGCCAGCGCTGCCGGTGATTGACGCAATCGGCACACCTGGCTGGGTCGAGGCTATCCCGGAGTCCCGAAGAAAACATCTCCGCCGCTGGCTATGGACGGGCGCAGTTCTAACCGCAAGCACGCTGTTTATTGGCGGGGTTACCCGCCTCACCGAGTCAGGGCTCTCCATTGTCGATTGGGATCCTATTGTCGGGGCCGTTCCGCCGATCACGCCCGGGGACTGGCAGGAGGCCTTTTCGCGCTACCAACAATATTCCGAGTACGTCAAAATCCGGCCAGACATGACACTGGGCGAATTCAAGTACATCTACTTCTGGGAATACCTGCACCGCAATATCGGGCGCCTTCTCGGGGTAGTGTTCCTAATTCCCTTCATCCTTTTCTGGATTCGTGGGTACTTCAATGGCCCGCTCCTCCGTCGAGTGCTCCTGCTGTTTGCACTTGGCGGCCTCCAGGGCCTGATGGGCTGGTATATGGTTTCCAGCGGCCTGGTGGATCGTCCCGACGTGAGTCAGATCCGATTGGCTACACACCTGCTACTGGCGGTAACGATCTTTGGATGTTGCATTTGGTTCGCCAATGACTTGCGTAGTCGACGCGCGATCACCATTTCGTTGCGTCCAAGGGAGTTGCTACGAAAAGCGCTGCTTGCCATTGGAGCCCTCCTTGGCATCCAGATATTTTGGGGTGGGCTCGTTGCGGGTTTGAAGGCTGGACTGAGCTTCGCCACCTTTCCGCTGATGGATGGCAGCTTGCTCCCGCCCAATGGATGGAAACTCAATCCCATCCCGGTCAATCTGGTTGAAAATCCGGCGACAGTGCAGTGGATGCATCGATTGCTCGCCACGTTATTGCTGGCTGGTGTCATTGCCCTGTTCGCCATGGTACGTCGGTCACGTGAACTCAGGCCGTTTCGAACCTGGAGCGCGGCGATGATGGGAGTGATTTTGGTGCAGTACGCCCTGGGAGTCGCAACCTTGCTCAGTCATGTGCTGATTGGACTTGCCATCATCCACCAACTCGTGGCGCTCCTCGCCGTAGGTGTGCTGCTCACCTTCCTTCACCGGGTGATGCGAAGCAACCCGTATTCGGGCCTGGACCACCCAATCTCGTAGCTTAGGACCGTCTCACATCTCTTCGATCCGTTCATACAACGCTGGCCAGTTATGCCATTGCTGCTAGAATTGGCGGCAGTGGGTACGACAACGCGATAGCGAAAGGAACGCCATTTCATGGCAGATCTCTACAAGAATTTGATCAACGGTGTATGGAAAGAATCGGTTTCGGGCGAGACGTTCGAACGCCGCAATCCGGCCAATGGCGAGCTGGTGGGTACGTATACGAAGAGCACGCCGCAGGATGTGAACGAGGCGGTAGCCGCGGCCAGCGAAGCTTTCAAAAGTTGGCGTCTTTACCCCGCTCCCAAGCGTGGCGAGATCCTGTTCCGGGCCGCCCAGATTCTCGAACAGCGCAAGGACCAGCTTGCCCGCGAGATGACTGAGGAGATGGGCAAGGTTCTCGATGAGACCAAGGGTGACGTGCAGGAAGCCATCGATATGACCTATTACATGGCGGGCGAAGGCCGGCGCATGTTTGGTGATACGGTGCAATCGGAAATGCGCAACAAATTCCAGATGAGCGTGCGCAAGCCACTCGGTGTGGTGGGTTTGATCACACCCTGGAACTTCCCGATGGCCATTCCCAGCTGGAAGATGATGCCTGCACTTATCGCGGGTAACACGGTCGTCATCAAACCGGCATCGTTTGTGCCCAAGCTCACCATTCGCCTCGCCGAGATCCTGCAGGAAGCCGGAATTCCCGATGGCGTGGTCAACGTTGTCCTCGGTGGCGGCAGTGATGTCGGTGATGCCCTCATGCATCACCGCGATGTACCGGTAATCAGCTTCACCGGCAGCACCGAAACCGGCAAAACGATCTCCCTCGCGGCGGCCGAGCACAACAAGCGGCTCACCCTTGAGATGGGCGGCAAAAACGCCGTCATCGTCAACGCGGACGCCAATGTGGAACTCGCCGCCGAGGGCATCCTCTGGGGGGCGTTCGGCACCACCGGTCAGCGCTGCACGGCTACAAGCCGCGTCGTGGTTCACAGCAGTGTGCAGCAGGAATTGGTCGATCGCCTCACCAGGGGCGCCCAGGCACTGAAGCTTGGCAACGGCCTGGAGCAAGGCGTCCAGGTGGGTCCGCAAGTCTCCGAAAACCAGCGCGCCACCACCGT
>DJVD01000266.1:0-243 GCA_002440805.1 Chloroflexi bacterium UBA6265 | reverse complement strand
GCGGCAACATCGCCACCGGCGATGGTCTCGAGAGTGGCTGGTTCCACGAACCCACCATCTTCAACAATGTCGATCGCAATATGCGCATCGCCCAGGAAGAGATATTCGGTCCTGTGGTCTCGCTGATCCCGTTCGAAGATTTGGATGATGCGTTCGATATCGTCAACGGCGTGCAGTACGGCCTCAGTGCCAGTATCTTCACGCAGGATGTGAATAATGCCTTCCGCGCCATGCGCGATATCT
>DJVD01000178.1:3583-11503 GCA_002440805.1 Chloroflexi bacterium UBA6265 | reverse complement strand
GCCAATTGTTGAACTTCCATCCAGACTTGCCGCTCGGTCACGACTGCTCACTTGCGACTTCTCGATACTACAAGTTAGTTGCCACGGTGTCAATAGCCGTGTACGTACTATCCACAGAAATAACAGCATCACTGCCGCAGAGGCTGATCACTCCCCTATCCCGACATGGCCACTGTCATGTTTCACGCCGAGCTGTCGGTGAGTGTCGTTTCACTGCCATTAGTGTGGATTTCGGCCAAATTCCGGTGGGTATGGATGCAGGGATATGTTCGCCGTGGCGCGCCCTGGGGCCCTGGAGGCTTGGTATACTGCAAGTTGGGCGCGGGACAATGTCGTTGACGCTGTCTCTTTCCGGCGCGTTGATGCATTCCCCAGGAGGATTCCTTTCTTGACGACGTTCGATACCCGTATTCTCAAAGGTGCTCCTCCCGCCAATCTCCTTCGGGAAACCATCACGTCATCAAAGGAACTCTTCATTCAGCAGCGTGGCCAGGGCGCGGTGCTGGCTACGGTGCTGGTCGGCAAAGATCCAGCCGCGCTGGCCTACCGATCCTCCATCGAACGATCCTTCAAGAAGGTGGGAATTGAGCACCGTAAGGTCGAGCTCGATGAGGCCATCACGAACCGTGGGCTCAGGACTGCGCTTCGTGCACTCAATCACGATGACGACATCACGGGCGTGCTGGTGCTCATGCCACTGCCTTCTCACCTTGATCCACACGTGGTGCTGGAAACGGTTTCCCCGTTGAAAGATGTCGACGGCATCACGCCGGTGAATTCTGGACGGCTGCACCTGGGACTCCCGAGCCTCCGGCCGAGCACACCCGCAGGAGGCATGGAGCTGTTGCGGTATTACGGGGTTGATCTATCCGGTGCTATCGTGACGGTGGTCGGTCGTAGCAACGTGGTCGGCAGGCCGCTGGCGACCATGCTCACCCAGGCAGACGCCACGGTGGTGCTGTGCCACACCAAAACGCGCAACCTGGCGCAGCATGTGCGTCGCGCTGAAATCGTTTGTGTGGCGGCGGGCAGTCCCAAACTCATTACCGGGAAGATGATCCGGAAAGGTGCGTTGGTGCTCGACTTCGGCGTCAATGTGGCAGAAAACAACAAACTGGTGGGCGATTCTGATCCAGAGAGCCTGACGGGAATTGCATCGGCCTATACCCCGACTCCAGGTGGAACCGGCCCTGTCACGGCGATGGTATTGGCGCGCAATGTGCTGGCGGCGGGTTTCGCCAAGCTGGAAGGCACGCTGGATGCACTCCAGGAGCTCGATTCGATGCTCCAGTGCCCGCTCCCCGATTTCTCCGAGTTCTTGCCCAAACCCGATTTTGAGGACTAGATCTCCAAATGGGTCGTTTGGGCGAGAGTTGCATACGCACCCCTTTGACATCATCCCCCCGGACGTATAGAATGTACGTACAGTCCCATAAGGACTGGTGTCCTTCACGCCAGTTGTTGATTTGTGAGTATCGCTGCGGGGCTTTACTTACTTCCCGATTAACCTGGCGGTGAGCATGACCGTTCGATACGCGTTGCGGGGCGATGTATCGAGACACTTGCCCACATGTTGTTGCACCGGCCCTGCCGGGACTGTCTCGTTAACACAAAAAAGCCGGGGGCATAAGCCTCCGGCTTTTACTATTGGTAGCCCGTAGGGGATTCGAACCCCTGATCTTCGCCTTGAGAGGGCGATGTCCTAGGCCGCTAGACGAACGGGCCATACCCTCGCAGCAACGACGTGAATAGTACACGATGCATTCTGCTGCATCAAGCATTTTGCAGATCGCCGTCACTCTGGATCGAGATGAATCGTCTCGAGATGCGCCAATTCCGCGCGATCGAGCACACCCTCCAGGGCTGAGGTCAATAGCAACTGGCGATCCGACACGCCAACGCTTTGCAGCAGCAACGACGCATGGGATTGATCGAGTTCCGAAAGGGCATCATCAAGAAGAAGCACTGGTTTCTCGCCGGTGAGATGCTCGATCACATCCGCCTCGCTCAGCTTGAGTGCAATCACACCGAGCCGTTGTTGACCCCGCGATCCATAAGCGGCAAGCGAGCGATGATCGATGCGAAACCCCATATCGTCCCGCTGAGGGCCAATGGTGGTGGTGCCTCGACGCATGTCATCCGCCCTGGCTGCTTCCAGTTCCCGCGAGAAGCGTTCCTGGATAGCCGGAAGAACGTCACGCTCGGAATGGTCACGTGCCAGCACGTGTTCAATGCGCGGAATTCCAGGTGAGTACACGGCATCGATGGTGTGGATGCTCATCAGCGCGCCACTCCAGGTTCGCATGTGCTCACCGAGGGCCTTCACCACGTTGGATCGTGCCATCACTATGCGGGCGCCGTGCTGGACCAGTTCTTCATCCCAGAAGCGGAGTTGCTCGATGGCATTAGCCGAACGGAACGACACGCCTTCCTTACTAAATGCGCGCAGCAAACTGTTGCGTTGCGCCAGCACTTTCCCGTAGCGACTACTGGACTGCATGTAATGTCGATCGATTTGGGAAATCAGGATATCAAGCTGTCGACGCCGATCGGAGGGCGGACCGGATACTAATTGGACGTCCTCGGGCGAAAACTCCACGACCTTCAGGATGCCGACCATGGTGCTGGCACGCACATTCTTGCCATCCACGATGCAGGTCTTGCGTGCCGTCAGTCCCGATGCGCCAGTAGCTTCGAGCCGAAGTTCTAAATCGTGCTCGCCATGAGACGTGACCACATGCGCTGTTATCCGCGCATAGGGCGCCAGTCCAAATTCCTCACCGCTTTCCCACCGGATCAACTCCCGCTCGATACTCACGCGCGGCGATTTTGTGGTGGCAAGCAACAACAACACCTCGAGCAAGCTTGTCTTGCCCGAGGCGTTGTTTCCTACGATGCGCAAGCCGGTTTCCGGCACATCCAGTTTGAGGTTGTTGTAGCGTCGAAACTGGTCGAGCGCGATTCGGGAGACGTGCATGCGACGCTGGCGACCTAGCCGCCGATAACCATTGGCATGATTACATGGGTGCAGTTCTGGTTGTCGCCCGATCGCACGATGCCTGCCGCGTTCGGACCGTTTAGCCCGATCATGACCTGACCGGATCGCAGAACCCCCAGGACGTCGGTGAGGTAATGGCTGTTAAACGCCACCCGCATTTCGGAACCCGTAACGCTGGCATCAACAAAGCTCTGGTTATTGCCTCGCTCCGCGGCAGTCGCCGAGATCTCGACATTGCCCGGCGTGAGCTCGTCGGCACCCGGCTGAATGGTGAGATACACTACGTCATTGTTTTCGCGGGCGAAAAAGCTGCTGCGGCGTACGGCCTGCAACAGTGATTCGCGACCGACATCCACGCGGGTACCAACTTCTTTCGGCACGATCTGCTTCACATCGGGGAACGTACCATCAATAAGGCTGCTCACCCATTCGGTATCGCCAACACGTGCTACCAGCTGACTGCGATTGGCCGTGAGGGAGAGCCGGATGGTGCCGTCGTAATCGCCGATGATGCGACCAAACTCGCGGTACGCCCGAGCAGGCACGATAAAGTCGTGTCGACCCTCGACCGGCGTCTCAAGTTGCTGATCGATCACCGCCATCCGAAAACCGTCGGCCGAAGCCAGGGTCATGGTGTTACCGTCAAAGCGTGTGAGCACACCGGCAAGCACCGGTCGGCTTTCATCGGTTGCGGCCGAGAACTCCACCATGGTGATTGCTTCGCGCATTAGCTGGCCGTTGACATCAACCGTGAACCCGTCGCCGGAAACCGACGGCAGGACCGGAAAGTCCTCGGCATCAAGGCCGTTGATCGTGGCCTTGTCCCTGCCCGATTGGACAGTAATCGACATGCGGACGCTATCGGATACCAGGGAGACTTCACCAGCGGGTAGCGTGTTCACGAATTCGTTGAGCAGCCGTGCATCGACAGTGAGAGCACCCTCTTCCTCGATCGACGCATCGATCCAGGTAGTGACGCCAACTGCCATGTCGGTGGCGGCAATTCGCAATCGGCCATTATCTGTGGAGAGCAGTACATTGCTCAGCACCGGCAAGGTCGAACGCGTAGCCACCGCGCGACTTACGCGGCTCAACCCTCGTTGAAGTTGTTCCTGAAGGCAAGAGACCTTCACGGGCCACCTCACTTTTTCTGTTTCTACACACGACACCTGACCTTCAGGGCCGTATTTCCAGTTCACTGGCAACGTATGCGCAGTACTTTATCTTCGTATTGTCGCATGAAATTCACGCTTCTGCACTCGGTGACCACCAGTCAAAGAGCAATCCCATAGGGCTTGACACAGGAGAACACGTGTTCTAAACTACGAGAAACGAATACGAACAAGTGTTCTGAATGCAACAAGGAGACGGACTGTATGGCACAGCAACCATTCGACCCCAATCAGTTCATCAGCAAGGTAAAGGGCCAGGATTACCTCGAAGTGAAACATCGCATCGCCTGGATGCGAAGCGAATTCCCGGAGGCCGTAATCGCTACTGAGCTGGTATCGCACGCTGATGGCCGCGCGATCATGCGCGCAAGCGTTGTCCTTCCCAGCGGTGGCAGCTCCACCGGTTGGGGCAGCGAGACCGCAGCGGCATTCGAAAACTACATTGAGAAGGCGGAGACCAAGGCGATCGGCCGTGCGCTGACAGCACTCGGTTACGGCACCCCGGGCTCCATTGAACACGAGGATGACGAACCGGAGACCCCTTTCCGGCAGGCCGCACCGCAGCCGATGTCCCAATCGAGCAGCTTCCTGGCTACGGCTCCGCAAAAGTCGCGCATCCAGCGGCTGGCAGCAGAGATGCAGATGCAACCAGATGAACTCAATTCCTTGATCCTGCAGCAGGTGGGTGTTGATTTCTCGAACATGAACAAACGCCAGGCAAGCGGCATCATCGACCTGCTTGAGGCTCGCCGACCAGCCGCCCAGCGCGCTTCCTAGAACGAAAGGACGCTCAAATGCGAATCATTTCTTCCAACAACGTTGCCACCGCCCGGCGTTCGACGCTGGAGGATCTCGAGACCCGGTTGAATCACGGAGAGGCGATGATCAACCAACTCCGCGCNNTACGAACACGAGTTCCGGTCCATGCAGGAAGCCGCGTAACCCAGCCCGGAACGCAAAACGCCGATCTCAAAGACGAGATCGGCGCTTTGTCGTTTTCAGGTCCCGGAGTAACTAGGACTCTGAGATCGTGACCTTCTCAAGCGTTACGGGCTCGAGCGGTGTGGAGCGCTCGCCGCTGCGTGAAGCGCCTACCTGCACATTGGCGATGGCATCAACCACATCCATACCGTCGGTAATCTTGCCGAAGATCGTGTAGTTCGGTGGCAGCGGATAATCGGCATGCATAATGAAAAACTGGCTTCCGTTGGTGTTTGGGCCAGCATTAGCCATGGCAAGTGTGCCCTTGGTGTACTGCTTCTTCACCGGCTCATCGGCAAATTTGTAGCCCGGGCCGCCTGTGCCCGTGCCGGTGGGATCGCCACCTTGCAGCATGAAGCCCTTGATAATGCGGTGGAACGGCGTGCCGTCGTAGTAGCCTTCCTTCGCCAGGTTGACGAAGTTGTTCACCGTGTTCGGGGCATCATCGACGAAAAACTCCGCCGTCATGGAGCCGTGGCTGGTCTCCAGGGTCGCGGTATATGTCTTGCCCTCTTCCAGGGTCATCTCAAATGGCTGCTTCCATTGCTTGGCCATGGTTTGCCTTTCATGTTGTCGCGGCTGGCATCTTTGCCGGCCTCGTGAACGAGTGGCCAGATTCCTGACTCACCTAACTGCCAGCCAACCCGAGTGCTTCGGCGTTGGCGGACATCGCCTCAATAATAACGCCAATGTGTTCGTGAAAATCCACCCCGAACTCATCCGCACCTTCCCGGAGCTCATCCCGGTGGATGGCAGCGGCAAAGGCTTTGTCCTTCAATTTCTTGGTCACCGAGCTGACTTTCACATCGGCCACGGCCTTCGATGGTCGTACCAGCGCTACAGCCCCAACGAAACCGGTGAGTTCGTCTACAGCATAGAGCGCACGATCGTAGAGTGTGGTGCGGGGGTAATTCTCATCGAAGCCGTGCGCCAGCAACGCGTCTGCCAGCCAATCGGGCCAGCCATGCTCGCGTAGCCATGCCGATCCGACCCTGGTGTGCTCTTCTACGGTGGGATACCGCTCATAATCGAAATCATGCAACAGGCCGAGTATGCCCCATGCTTCCACCGGTTCATTCAACCGCTCAGCATAGGCGCGCATCGCTGTTTCAACCGACAGACAGTGCTTTCGCAAACTGTCGCTCTGAATCCATTCGGTTATTACGGCCCAGGCGTCATCGCGGGTTTTGCCGTTGAGTTCAGGAAAATCGCTCATATCACCTCACAGAATCAACATGGCATCGCCAAAGGAAAAAAACCGGTACTCCTCACGGATTGCCTCCTCATAGGCGGCCATCACGTGATCCTTTCCCGCCAGTGAACTGATCATCAGCAGCAGGGTGGATTTTGGCAAGTGGAAGTTCGTGAGTAGCAGGTCCACCATCGTCCACTGATAACCTGGCGTAATGTAAATGCGGGTAAACGCATCGAACGGCCCGGGATTGCCAGCAGCAACACGCTGGCCAAGTGACTCCAGCGTGCGGGCGCTGGTGGTGCCCACGGCAACAACTCTGCCCCCCCTCTCACGTGTTGCCTGAATTTTGTCCCAGGTTTCGGGCGGGACAGAGCACCACTCACTGTGGATCTTATGATCCTCTGCAAACTCCACAGACACCGGGCGGAACGTATCCAGCCCGACATGCAGGGTCACAGTGGCAAAATCAATGCCGCGCTCCTTGATTTGAGTGATGACTTCGTCGGTGAAATGCAGGCCGGCGGTGGGCGCCGCGGCCGATCCCGACTCGTTCGCATACACGGTTTGGTAGCGGGCATCGTCATCAAGTTGGTGGGTAATGTAGGGCGGCAATGGTACCTGGCCAAAATCGTCGAGACGTTGGGTCAACTGCTCATCAAGCTGAACCAGCACCTGCCCTTCGGATCGCTTCTCGTTCAACGTGGCGAAAGCACTGGCACCACCGGTACGCGCCGGAATCTCGATCCGCTCCCCTACATTCAGGCGCTTGACCGGCTTTGCCAATGCCAGCCACGCGCCGTCAACATCAGGGCGAAGCAGCAGGAACTCAACCGCGCCACCCGAATCACGAAATCCTCGGATCCTAGCCGGAATCACTCGCGAATCGTTCACCACCAGCAGATCACCTGGCTGCAGGAGATCCGGCAGGTCGCGAAACATACGGTGTGCAACTAACCCAGATTGACGATGCAGCACCATGAGCTTGCTGGCGGCGCGGTCGTCCAGTGGTTCCTGGGCTATGCGTTCGGGGGGAAGGTGGTAATCGAAATCCGCGATTGGTAACCTGGACGGCTGTGAAGGAATCACTCGTTCTCCTGGAAAAGTGGGTTCTGGTATATCCCAAAACGCTGTGAGTCATACGGCCGATTGAGATGTTCATACGCGCGGCGCGTTGCAATGCGACCACGCGGGGTACGTTGAAGGAAACCGAGCTGGATCAGGAATGGTTCATAGACGTCCATGATGGTATCCGTTTCTTCGGCAGTAGCCGCCGCCAACGTATCGATACCAACCGGGCCGCCATCGAACTTATCGATCATCGTCTCCAGCAATCGCCTGTCGGTGTCATCGAGGCCAAGGTGATCGATTTCCAGCAAGCTCAACGCCTCTGCTGCGATCTGCTCGGTAACCACGCCATTGCCCATTACCTGGGCCACATCACGCACGCGGCGAAGCAATCGGTTGGCGATACGAGGCGTGCCACGGGCGCGACTCGAAAGCGTTTTCGCACCTTGCTCTTCGAGTTCCAGTCCGAGAATGCCCGACGAGCGCTTGATGATTTGTTCCATTGAGTC
>DJVD01000178.1:0-3524 GCA_002440805.1 Chloroflexi bacterium UBA6265 | reverse complement strand
ACGGCGAAATCTTCCATCGCGGGATACAGCACTTCCTCCACCAACCGGTTCAATCGGTGAATCTCATCAATGAACAGCACATCGCCTGGTTGCAGGTTTGTGAGCACCGACACGAGGTCGCCCTGCCGTTCAATCGCCGGGCCGCTGGTGACACGCAGGCTCACGCCCATTTCGGCGGCAATGATCTGCGCCAGGGTGGTCTTGCCGAGGCCCGGTGGGCCATACAGCAGCATGTGATCAAGTGGCTCCCCACGATCCAGGGCTGCCCGGATAAAAATGCTCAGGTTGTTCTTCACGCGTGTTTGGCCGACGTATTCGTCGAGCGATCGCGGACGAAGATTCCTCTCCGTGGAGAGGTCGTCATCCTCGCGAACATGCGGCGTGAGTATGCGCTGCTGGTCGTCGGTTTGCGCAGATATGGTGGAAAGTCGGCCCTTCGGCCGGGGCGCATCAGTCATGATCTGAGTATACCGCAGCACACGAACATCTGTTCTCTCACCCGATTGGCGATGGCGAGGCCGCTGGAGTAGCCTGGCCCATGGTATCGAGTACGTTCTGGGCTTGCTCGGCGAGGAACGAAGACGGCGCAATCTCGATGACCCGCCGGAAATGTGTGATTGCCTCATCCTGGCGTCGAGGTTGCCAATCCATGTAGAGGCGCGCGAGGTAGTAATGAGCGGTGTGGTTATCCGGCTGGAGCTCCAGCACGCGGAGGAACTGGGCCTCGGCGTCTGCAGTCATCCCGTTAGCCTGCAATCCACGCGCAAAGTCCAATCGAACCTCGACATTTTCAGGTGCCCCGTCGAGTAGNNGCGATCGAATCGACGTTGTAGTCGGGAGTAGGCTCGTCGTTGCCGTCCAATACGTCCGACCAGTTGACCGCCGAAAGGCCGGCGAGAATTAGAGAAAACACCACCACCGACACCACAAGGATGTAGACGATCGGCGTCTTGTTCTGGCTGGTTGTCCCCATGGGATTGGGTTTCGCTCGCCTTCTCGGAGGTTGTTCTGGTGACATTAAAAAGTTCCTGGGTAGGATGCGGTGAGGTCGAAACTGGACTGCTGAAAATCAGTGCAATCCGTGAATGGAAAGGGTACAATACTTCTCGCGGCGTCAGGGAAGCTTGGCAGCACCAAATAGCCTTTGGTATACTGACGCGGCCTTGTGGAGAAGGTGCTGCCGAACTAGCTCAGTTGGTAGAGCAGCTGTTTCGTAAACAGCAGGTCGCCGGTTCGAGTCCGGCGTTCGGCTCCAGCATCTCCACAATACTCCGGGCCGGAGTGGCGAAACGGCAGACGCGCTACGTTCAGGGCGTAGTGGGGGTAACCCCGTGGGAGTTCAAATCTCCCCTTCGGCACCAGGTTGGAAGAACGGCGGGTTATATCCCGCCGTTTTCCCTGCCAGAGATGTCTCCTGATACAATGGAGACGGGAGGCAAGCCTCCTGGATCACCTTTCCACAAGGTGACCGCACCTTAAGATGTTAGCGTGTTTGAGAAGCAAGGGGATGGTCGCTGATGGATACCAATCCATCAGAGGAAAGTCCGGGCTGCGAAGAGCAAGGGTGCCTGACGAAAGTCAGGGAGACTCGTTTCGGCGAGTCGACAGTCCAGATAGGCACACGGGCAACCGTGTGAGAGCAACAGTGACCAATGCCGTGGTTCGCCACGGAGTGAAAAGGGCAATCCTCCCCGCAGCAATCTCCGATTCGGCCGTTATCAGGCTGCTCGCCAAGGCCGGAAGTCGAGAGCCGTCACAAAGGCGACGATGTGACCAGTCCTCAGGATTGAGAGAGATGACCATTTAGAACAGAACTCGGCTTATACCTCCTTCTTCACGCACGTTTACATGGTACCTATAGCTCAATGGCAGAGCACTTGTCTGTGGAACAAGAGGTTGTGGGTTCGAGCCCCACTAGGTACCCCAATATCACGATCAGAGCGACCACTCGAAATGAGTGGTCGCTTTTTGTTGCGTCTCGTGACTTTCACTAACAAGCGCCCATGTGACAGGCTTCATTTAGATACTCCCATTATTGCAGCCGAATCACCTCAGGTAAGTTATTGCCAGAACATGGAATTTCATCTGCAAAACGCTTGACACTCTCCCCTAAAATGGAAAAGAGACACACGATTTAACCGCATATGCACTGAGGAGCGTAGCCATGGCTCAGCAGATTAATCCGGCAATTACGGCGATCAGTCTTGTCCTCGACGACGCGTCCCAACAGTCGGGTATCCCAGCCGAAAGCCTGATCGTTCAGCACGTTGAATTCCGGCGGCGCAGTGAGGATCCCGGTCCCCTTCCCCCGGTGTTCTTTGTCACCCTTGGTAACGGGATGGAATATCTCGCCGATACGCAGGGCAATATCACACGTCTCGACGAGAACCCACGTGACATCATGGACCGTGAACTGCGAATCCGATTCACCCAAACAGGTGGAATTGGCGGCTGGGAGAGTTCCTATGAAGCTGATGACACCACGCTTACCGACCAGGAAGCCGACTCTATTCGCAAGTTCCTGACCGACGCAGCGTTCTTCGATCTTCCAGACGAGGTTCCCAATGGTGACCCCATTCCAGATCAATTTAGCTATACCCTCTGGATCGCCCATGGAAGACGGAACAAGGAGATTCGGACCTATGACGGCACTGGTCCCCATCACAGCCCACCACTCGAAAAGATGATCACCTGGTTGAAGGAACGTGCCTCGTCGAACTGAAATTCGTGGACTGAACACTCCCGTTGCGTGACCTTGAGGAGAAAGGAGAATCTCATGGACCAAACCTCTCATTCTTCATTGCGGGCGTTATCTGCAGCACTGGCGCATGCGTCAAATATGCTTCGAATGCCAGCTGAAGAAATCAGCCTTGAATCGATGATTGCTCGCGATTGGCCTGACTCTTGCCTGGGTTTAGGGCAGGCAAACGAGGGCTGCGCAGATGTCGTGACGCCAGGCTACCTGATCGTTCTGGGAGATGGATTTCGCTATCGTGCGGACAAGGCAGGAAACATCCGCCAGCAGACCCTCAATATGGACGAAGAACTTCGAATCGAGTTCCATCAGTCGGGCGGCATTGGGGGATGGTCATCGGAGTACGTCGCCGATGATTCCACCCTCTCACCGGAAGAGGCAGATCACGTCCGCAGGTTCATCGATGAATCCAACTTCTTCGAAATGCCGACTGAAGTGACCAACGGGACTCCAATCGCTGATCTGTACGACTACACGGTCACCCTGGCACATGGCCGCAGGAACCATACGGTTCACACCTACGATGGGAGTGGGCCCCACGAAAGCCCAGCGCTGGTCGAGTTCATTGGCTGGTTACAGGAAAGAGCTCCAATCCCCGGTCCGAAAATCGATCTACCGGAATAGCCGCACCCAAAAGCGGCGATACCCGGTTGATGAAATGACAGGAACAGTTCATCGGTCGTCAGCGATCAACTTAGGGACAACAGTCTCGCAGTACCGACCTTCCCACTCCCCTTTAGCCTGCACTCGAGCCACAGGACATGAAGCA
>DJVD01000100.1 GCA_002440805.1 Chloroflexi bacterium UBA6265 | reverse complement strand
ATTAGGGGACGCTGTTAACTTATTAGTCCATCCTGAAAAATGCAATCGCTAAGCCGCGTAGTCATTGAGAAGGCTCTTTGAAAACTGAAGAAAGTTGTTGAAAAGAGGTTGTTATTGCCTCGGGAATCTGATATAAGTCGTTGATATGAAAACAGATATTCCAGAGAGGCAACTTCTTATGTTTGAGACTCTTTTTGCGGATGTGCTCAAGGCTGATCATGAACTTCTCCGTGCCGCTCGTCTGATCGACTGGGATGGCCTCGACGAAGCCTTATCGGTATACTACAGTCCCATTGGCCGCCATGGGAAGTCGATTCGTTTGATGGTGGGTATCCACATCCTGAAGCACCGGTACAACTGTTCGGATGACCGGGCGGTGGAGATGCTCCATGAGAACGCCTACTGGCAGTGTTTCTGCGGGTTCAACACCTTCCAGGGCGGTCAGATGCTGGATTCGACCTCGATGGTCAAGTTCCGTAATCGCATTGGCGCCGAGGGGATGAAGCGGATTGAAGCCGTCCTGCTTCAGGCCTGGTCGGGGATGGGATTGGTGAAGGCCCGGCGGGTGGCGGTGGATACGACATCACAGCCGAAGAACATTGCTTATCCCACCGACGCTGATCTGCTCCATCGGATCAAGGAGAAGATCGTCAGGCAGATTGAGAGGGTCCGCGAGGAGGTGACCCTCCGGAAACCCTTTCGCACCTTCAGCCGAACCGGAAAGAGGATCCTCCTCGGGATCAAGAAGTTCCACCGGAAGAACCCCGAAGCGAGGCAGAAAGCCATCGGGAAGCTCAAAGAGATAACCGCCCACGTGGTCAAGCAGGCAGCCGGTGTGGCCAACACCCTTTACAGCCGTGGTCATCGTGAGTCCGGTCGTCAGTTGAATCGCCTCGTTGCTCTGGGCAAGCGGATCATCTCCCAGACGGAAGAAGTGCTCCGCGGAACGAACCCGGCCAATCGTTTGTACTCTCTGCACGAGTTGGATGTGGCTGCCATCAAGAAGGGGAAGAGTTTTCCCTCCTGCGAGTTCGGTTCCTTGGTATCACTGGCCAAGAATGATGACGGCCTGATCCTTTCCCATCAGGAGTATCAGCAAAACGTGGCGGATGTGAAGACCCTGGGGCGGGTGATCACCGGCATCAAGAGGAACACCGGACAATGCCCCGACGATATCACCGCTGACCGGGGTTTTGATCAATCCCTCACAAAGCAGGAGAACTGCCGGAGGCGGTGGGGAGCAAAACGGATAGCGATTCCCAAGAAGGGGAGAAAGCCTCATCCGGACAGCAAGGAGCCCTGGTTCCGAAGAGCGCTCAAGCAGCGGATCAAAATCGAGCCGATCATCGGTCACCTCAAATGCGACCACCGGATGAACCGTTGCCGATACCGAGGAAAAGCAGGAGATACGGTCAACGTAGTCTGGGCGACGCTCGCTTGGAACACGAAAAAGATCGTCCAACTGGCTAAGGCAAAGGCAGAAAGGTTGAACAGCAGGAACCTCCCCGCGATTACATGACCGGATATCCGGCTCGGGTACCCCGTGCACCTCCATCTTTCTTTAAGTTGTAGAGTCGAGAGGTGGCGCGGTGGTTTAGGCGGGGCCTATCTGTTTCCGACCATTTCGGTTGCCGGTGCCTCAATATCCCAGCCATGCTCCGTTTCCACTCTCCCGCTCATCGAACCGGACGTGCGGTTTTCCCGCATCCGGCTCTCGGACAAGGTTTCACACGTTCGCACACGCAACGCGATGCGGCCGAGCACGCAACCGAGTGAGACCCAGTTGTTTGTACACATAGTTACCAGAGAAGCGTGCATCTCTCCGATTGCGTACCTTGTGCTTGGCACACCACCACTGGCGAAGCCGTTGGAAAATATAATGATCCGCGCTGGCGTAGGACCGACGAACGGTACCTACCGAAAAGTAATTCGCCCATCCCGTGAGCAACCGATTTGTCACGGTGACGATGTTCTCCTCGGTTTTCCACAGCCATTTGCGCGTCGTCTCCTCACGGATACGGCCCCGAAGCCGCTTCATCGATTTCGGCGATGGACAACACCCGTAATAGGCGTGTCCCGTTCGCCGACTGTATAAGCGACCGAAGGTATACCCCAGAAAGTCGAATGTCTCATCCGGCAGCCGGGCCAGTCGTGTCTTTTCCTCGTTGACCTTCAATTTCAGCCGCCGCATCATGTCCCGCATCGCGGTCATGGCATCCTCTGCCCGTCCAAGAGAACACAGGATCACGAGGTCATCGGCATAGTTGACGATCTTGGCAGAAAACCGCTCTCCATAGCCCAACACTTTCCACCCCAGCACGAAGCGGCGCATATAAAGGTTGCTCAATAGCGGTGAGATTGGCGCTCCTTGCGGAGTGCCCCGTTTCTCGTCCTTGTTGCGGGTCGTACGACGCGTGTTTCCCCGCTCGTCGGTCTCTTCCACCGGGGCCACCAGCCACATCTTCATCAGGTGAAGCAGGTGCCGGTCACTCACGCGACGTGCCACCGATTTCAGCAGTTCCACGTGCGGTATGCTATCGAAATACCCGCTCAGGTCCGCATCGATTACCTCCGTATGTCCGCTTCGCAGCAGCGTTTCAATCTGCCCAATGGCATCTTGGGCGCTGCGGCCGGGCCGGTACGCGTGCTGCTCATCCTGGAGGTCCACCTCGAAAATCGGTTCCAGGACGATCAAAGCCGCCGTCTGAACCACCCGATCACGAATCGTCGGAATGCCCAGCGGCCTCTGTTTGCCGTCCGGCTTCGGTATATAGACCCGCCGCACGGCCTGCGGATGATATTCCTTCTTCCTGAGTTCTTCCGCCAGTTCGCCCAGCCATCGATCCTCGCCGTACGTCTTGATGCTCGCAAACGTCTGGCCATCCACGCCCGGCGAGCCGTCATTGGCACGACATAGCCGGTACGCATACTGCAAGACGTCTTCGCGATACACCTTGTCGTATAGTGCGTAGAAACGATAGTTCGGCGACTGCTTCGCTTTGGTGCGTAGCGCTGCCTGCAACTTCTCAACCTTTTCCGGAGGTGTTAGACGCATGGTCACTCTCCTGGCTGTCATACTGCTTCTTACGCTAACCTTGAACTGAGGTCCCTTCGCTCCTTCGGCATTACCCGATATCATCACTACTGCGGACCTCTCCGCCACCTCGCTTGGCCGGATTCGGCCCCTCGCGGAACATCCGTTGGCGGTCACGCACCGCCACCAACGAGGCTTCCCGTGTTGCGATCAATTTCCCTGTGCATGCATGCCGCCGCCTAATACCCCGGCGGAACCCTGCGGTGCATTTGTCACTCGCTTCCCGCAGAACAACGGCCTTCCCCGCTTTAACGTCGGGTCGGCTTCCACAACGATGTTTCGAGGCCTGCTCGGCGTTCACTGCACGTTGCAGCCTGCATGCTCGCTGAGTCCCCAAGGGACCCTTTTCTGGAAGTGCTTCAGTAGAAGTCGTTGCCTCCTCCCACCGCTTCCAGTGCTACCGACCGGAGCGACAGTGGCCGGGTGGGACTCTCACCCACTGAAAATCGCCGCCTTTCACGGCGCACGTTAAAGAACAAATGGTTAGACTACATTAAACATGTGCGAAAGTTGAGGTAGTAAGCTATAAAACCGGAAACATATGGAGGCACCCATGGAAATATGTAGCAGCATTTTTGGTCAGATTCTACAGATTTCCTGAATCCGTGGCACAGAAGGTG
>DJVD01000001.1 GCA_002440805.1 Chloroflexi bacterium UBA6265 | reverse complement strand
CGTTGGTAATGATTGTGACGCCGGCTACGCCGAGCGCGCCGTTGGCGTGACTGACGTCGGCGGGATCTTGTGGCACGCGAAGTTCGCGCGGGGAAACATCCTCAATCAGGAATGGCCAGCCTGTGCCGCCCACTGGCCCTGGCGGCATGCTGCCTTTCCAGCGGAGCTCTACGCCATCGGGTCGTAACCGCCCATTCTCAATCGGGGCGGAGTATGCCCGGCCGCGATTGTTGATCTCGCGCACGTCGGCCACCATATCGTCGCTTCCCAGGCAGATATCCACCAGGCCGCCGCCGGCCTCCAGTCGCGGGAACCAGCGATGGGATTTGCCCTGGGTGCCATGCACCGGTGAGATCAGTTCGATGTATGATCCGTCGGCAAAGGCGATGAGTGCATTATGGGTTGCACCATCCGCGTGCGTACCACCGGGCACAACCGTGAAGCCAGCCTCCCTCGCATCGGCAACGGCTTTCTCGAGTTCAGGTGAGATAATGACAAGGTGATCGATGCGATGAATCATGTGGGTTGGCCTTTCATGAGTCGATGATTACCTATGGTAAGATACTCCATGTCGTCCCCGCACCATTTTTTATGTACCCATGTACGACGATTCACAGGTAAACGCATGAACAAGAAGCACTCCCATTCCACACCACGAATATCGCGTCGCACGCTGGTGACGGGCGCTGCAGCTACGGCCGCATTCGCCGGCTTGCCACCGGCTACAACCCACGCGCAGAGCCTGAACCCCTGGGACTACATAACCGCGATGGTTTCCAAACCGGATTTTGGCACTCCCGTCGGCCAGGTCGCCGCCAGCCAAATTGCGGACCAGGGCTGGTACTGGGATGCATACCTGCAGATGCCGATCAAGGAAGGGCAGGACTTTCATTTCACCTGCGAGTTCGATTCTGCCTGGATCATCCTCAAAGCCTACGGTATGGATGTTCCGCTGGAGGAACAACTGGAACTGGTAGGGAAGGATGAATCGCTCGAGCCGTACTTCGAGGAGACCCTGGATGGTTTCCATATCTACGGCGGCGATGTGCACAATTTCTACTGTGGTCACATCAACGAGAACCTGCTGGCGCGTGCCCGCTGCAATGCCATGCGCAAGGTGTTTGAGGCAAAGGGGCTCGGCGTGACGGTCACGCCTGATCGGATTTCAATCGAGGCGGCACTCCTGCGCGGCGAACCGGTCTTCTTCAAATCGACGGTGGACATGATGCCGTGGCGACCGGCGGTCTGGCATGCAAATACTGGCGAAAACTGGCCGGTCGTGCTCTCCAACGATCACGCGCTTGTTGTGATGGGATTCAATGCCGACGATGTGATCATCCGTGATCCGCTCGGCCCCACCACCACCAATTGGGAACGTCCGTGGCAGTGGAAAACTACCTGGACCCGTTTCCTCGAAGTGTTGGCGGCCCAGGGCAACGATGCGATTGCCATCGGCCCGAATCCCGTGCCGGCAACACCGGAAGGCTAGCCCCGACTATCTACCTGTTCCATCGCCACCCGCAGGGCGATGGTGAGTTCCTCGATGCCCGGTTTCCTGTTCCATCGCTGAAGCACCGTTGGCCGCCCGGCCTGGGTGCCATCGGCGCTGGTGGGAATTTGAACGATATCCCATAAATCGTTTGGCAGCGATCGCGCTGCCAACACGCGCAGATTGCGGTTGGTGGTCCATTGCAGCAGCATCGCCGATCCTCCGGTGAAGCGCTGGATCTGCGATTCCACCCGCGTATGCCAGCCACTTGCCACCCGATTGACGGCATCGCGCAGGTGGATCTCGGCGGGATCCATATTCATGGTGCGAATCTTGGCCGGTTGGGTGCCCCCAAACAAGCCGCGCTCAAATCCCGGTGGAACATTGGTCAGGCGGGCGAATTTGGCTTTCATGCCCGGATTTGTGAATAGCCACCAGCCAGCCGCAAGCACCGTGACCTGCACGATCACGATCAGCGCGGTGAGCCACGGCACGCCGCTGCTGTACATCTGTCGCCAGTCGCCATTCATGCCACTCAGCACATCCAGCACCGGGTACACGATGAAGGCATTCACGCCCGAGATAAACACAAAGCCAATCAGGAGTTCGTTGTGGGCGGCGCGCAGGGGTGGTTTCCAGTAGAAAACCATCGCCAGCACCAGGAGGCACAGGACGAGGTTCACCAGCGATCCAGCGGCTGCGATGATGGTTTGCTGAACATCGCTGAGGCCATAAGGCATGTAGGCAACATATCCCGCAAAGCCGTAGAAGCCCCAATCGACGACCTCCTTTCCAAATCCCCAGACGGCCACCGCATGCCCGAATTCGTGCAGCACCACCGAGAGGGGGATAAGGAAGAAGAACGATGCCTGGTTCACCAGGACCCGATCGTGGGGAGTGAAGTTGCGATCCCACACCGAGCGCCAGTTTTGGGCGATCATCCACACCACGCGCACGCCAAGCGCCACGTACAGCAAGCTAATGATGGAGAATCCGCCCATGCAATCGTTTCCGTTTCGATGAATTATCCGACAGGTACCGGCGTGGAGCCGACGGGTTCAGGGTTGGCGCGATGTCGCAGGAACATCATGCTGGCCACTAGGGCAACGATACCACCTCCGACGTACATCGATGCCTCAATGCCCCAGCGATCGGAAATAGCGCCGGCGATCAGACCTGCCATCGGCATGGTGCCCATAAACACCGTGCTGTACACGGCCATCACCCGGCCCCGGAGTACATCCGAAGCAGTGGTTTGCACGATCGTATTGGCGAGCGACATCGTGTTGGCGGCGCAAAAGCCACTAAAGGTGAGCGCAGCCACCGCCAGCCAGATGTTCAGCGGCACAATCGCGATAATACCGATTGACAGGGTCACCAGGCCCAGTCCGATCGCCGCTGCGAGCATGCGGCCACGGCTCGGCCCGCCACGCATGTAGGCTACGGACAGCGCCCCGATAAGCGAGCCGAATCCCATGGCGCTAAACATGATGCCAAACATGCCTTCATCTGCATCGAAGGACTCGGTGGCCAGCAGCGGCAACCACACGTTGTAGGCCATGCCGAAACTGCCAACGATCATCACCAGCACAATTGGCCAGCGTACAGCCGAGGTGTTGCGCACGTACCACATGCCTTCTTTCATCTGCTCCCAGCCTGAGCCGGCAGCGCGTTTCACATGCGGGGACAACTTCATCAGCAATAACGCCACGATGGGTGCAACGTAGCTGAACGCATTGATGTAAAAGCACATCGCCACACCAAACCAGGCCAGCACCACACCGGCGATGGCCGGGCCGAGGATACGCCCCATGTTAAACGTGGCCGCGTTGATGGCTATCGCATTCTTGAGCGCGTACTTGGGCACCAGCTCGGAGACGAATGCCTGCCGCGCCGGCATATCCAGCGCACCTGTGAGGCCGAAGGCGAAGCCGGTGGCGTACACATGCCATAGCTCAATCCGGCCGGTAGCGGTGAGGAATGCCAACATGAACGCCAGCGTCATGTAGACAATCTGCGTCACCAGTAGCATGTGTTTCTTGGAGAAGCGATCAATGATGGTTCCGGCAGGGATGCCAAAGAGGAGCGAAGGACCGAACTGGAAGATGGGCACCAGGCCAAGTTGGAATGGGCTCGCGTCCAGGATTTCCACCACCAGCCAGCTTTGCGCCAGCGATTGCATCCACATGCCGGTCGTTGAGACGAGTTGGCCAGAAAAGAAGAGGCGGTAGTTGCGGAACCGCAAAACCCCAAAGCCGCGGGCCTGCTCCTCAAGCCGATCCTGGTCGTCGTTCGTCGTCGCGTGGTTCGGGTCGTCGCTGGCGAGGGTGGTCATGCGGCTCCAACGGGCACGAGCCGAGGGCAATCGTGCGGTACAGATAGGGTTGTTCGTTCCTTCTTCTTAATATGAGAACCGCCGGATGTCAAACATCCGGCGGTTCTCATAGCTATGCCAAATAGAAACTAGGCGATTTTGAGATCGCGTGATTTGTGGAGCAGCACCGGGCATTCGGCATTGCGCATCACTTCTTCGGCCACGGAGCCGAGGAACCAGCGCTTGATCCCGGTGCGGCCGTGTGACGACATTACGATGATGTCGTCCTCTTCCGCCGCTGAGCAAATCTGCCGCGCGATGGGACCGTGGAGAACATCTCCCGATACGGTAAAGCCCTCGGCCTTGGTCTCTTCGACCTTTGCCGTAAGGTAAGTCTTGGCGTCCTCGATTTCTTCTTCCGCAAGCTCGCTCAGCATCGAATAGTCGAGCGCCATGCCAGTGGCCGGCAGGCTCTGGGTGCGATAGGTATCCACCACGCGAATGAGTTTGAGCGGCGATCCGCTGGATGTGGACAGCTTTTTCGCTTCGGCCAGGGCTTCTTCGGCCAGGTCACTCCCATCGAGTGGGACGACGATTTGGTTATACATGGAACCCGCCTTTCATGTGCAGGGAATTGGCCGTTTGGCCCTTTCATCCCACCATTTTGTATACGTTTAGTATACTCCCAGTTTGAATGGACCAGACATTGTAAGGAGATGGAATCGCGATGGCAGACCCTACCATGAGCAGCCCGGCTGAGCCGATTGCGCTGGCCAACCTTACCTCGCCCCGGACCGGAGAAGTATTCCAGGGCCTCGATATGGTGTTGATCCCCGTTGGTGCGCATGAACAACACGGACCAGCCCTGCCCGTGAGTACCGATGCGCTCACAGCTACCGTGTTGAGCTCATTGGCGGCAACGCTGTTGGCACCGAAGGTTGCCGTTGCGCCCACCATCCCCTGGGGTGTTAGCTGGCATCACCTCGGGCGTCCGGGCACCATCTCTCTTAAAGAAGACACGTTGATCCACATTGTGCTGGATACCATCGATTCGCTCTATCGCCAGGGCATCAAGCGGTTCTTGCTGGTGAACACGCATGGGGGGAACAATGCCGCCCTGGCTATTGCGGCCGATCGGGCCAAACGCGATCTCGGAGTGCCGTTGGTCGCGCCGATTTACGCCTATTCCTTGCTTGCCAACGCTGCCCGTGATGTCCTGGGAGATGATGCCACTGGTCATGGCGGCGGCGACGAAGCATCGGCGCTGCTGGCGATCCGGCCAGATCTTGTTGATCAATCCCGGCTGGAGAATGCCCGCCAGCAAACGGATCTGCTTCGCGCCAAGCGGATTGTGACCGCCGCCGGGGGAACCTTGCCGGTGATGATGCACAAACTCACCACTACCGGTGCCACGGGAGACGCCAGCAATGCATCCGCCGAACATGGCAATGCCATCCTTGGCATGGCCGCAAATCAGTTACGCGCCATCTGTGAAGAACTGCTCGAACTTGATCTCAACTTGTTATAGAGAGTTGCCGTGGGTGAACGGACAAACGTACGTACATCTGGCCGCCGTGTATGGAGTTTGTTAGGCTCACACAAGTGTCTGTATGATTGATCATATATTCTCGATCCTCCAAAGGAATGGTGTTAATGCCGCGAAACGATGACAACCCGAACACCAAGGGGCGCAGCGGTGGTGATGATCCACTGGATTTTGGCGCGTTCGTGTCATCAAATGTTCAGCGCACCTCGGATTTGCTGAAAGGTGAATCCCAACCTTCCGATGCCGCGGCCGAGGCCACACCAACGCGGCCAGCCCGCGCCGGTGGCGAACGAGCCGTTGAACGCGCACGTGATCGTAGCTACTGGCGCCGCCAGGCGGCAGGTGCCGGTGCCCCCGATGATGCCGGCGATGCCCTCCCCCCGCCCCAGAAAGTGAGCGCGCGTAACCGCTACCTTCGACCCAGTGATGACGAGATAGATCAGTTTCACGAAGACAACGAATTCGGTGACAACGGCGGCGGCTTTGGCGGTTTCTTCGGTAATCTCTTCTCGGATGATGGCGACGATGGCAATCGCAATCGCATCATCGCGGCCATTCTTGCCGTGCTCCTGCTGCTCGCGATTATCTTTGGCCTTACCCGCATCTTTGGCGGCGATGACGATTCCGGCGATGGTGAAGTAACCACGCCAGTGCCGACTCAATCCATTGACACGCCTTCCACCCCGGATACCGGTCCTACTGACCTCACCGGGCAAACACCTACACCCCCTGCCACCGATGAACCCGATATTCCACGAGGTGGAGATAACCAAAGAGGCGACGGGGGAGATACACCAGTTCCGGAACCCTCGACCATTGCGGTTGAGGATATGGCTAGCGACGTTGCCCGGGCATGTACCGGGCATTGTCTTGTGCGGATGGAAGGGCCCGACCAGGAAAAAGCACTGGATGAGGCCGGTGCACGCGTTTCCTGGGCCGATGGGGACATCAGCTGGGTAGTGGTATCGCCAACACAGGCTGAACTGCTCGATGCCACGCATACGCTCACGCTCATCGAGAACGATCCCCGCACCTATAACCTCTACATGGTGAAGACGCCAGAAGATCATAACCAGCGTGACGTCATTGAGCCGCACGGGGAAATTATCGACGAAATCGGGCGCTACTACCTGGTGCGCTGGAGCGGCGTGCCCGCTGTGGTGAAACCGGTGACCGATTGGGGTTACGCGGTTTTTAAGCTTGCGCCTGCACCGCCGGAGTTCATTGCCGAACTCGGAACCAACGGGCCCGCCTCCGATGTGACTGGCTGGGCATTGATGGAGCAGGTGAACGTCGAGAACGTGAACGCCGTAATCAACGATCTCGTTCATGTGGGCGAGCTGGATGACAGTGGACTTGGATCACGGTATTACACATATCCGGGAAATCAGATTGCGGCTGACTATCTCTTCCAGGAGCTGGAATCATATGGCCTGAGGGTGTGGTATGAAGATTTCATCATGTGGGATGGCTATTTGCTGGTCAACGTAGTGGCCGAAATTCCTGGTGCCGATGATAGCGAAGTGTACGCCCTCATGGCTCACTTCGATACGATGAATATCGAGAATCCACGGATCGCACCGGGCGCGGATGACAACGCGTCCGGCATCGCCGCTACTCTGGAAACAGTGCGCATCCTCGCCGGATACCAGCTCAATCATCCGGTGCGGGTGGCGTTTGTGAACGCGGAAGAGGTGGGCATCGTCGGCTCACCGGCGTGGGCGCAAGAATCGAATCGCAATAACGTGGCGATGATGGGGGTGTTTAACGTCGATTCTGTGGGATCGATCGATAATCGGCCGCTCATCTACACCAATGCCACTGGGACATCAGTTTGGCTGCAGAACCATCTCACCGATATTAACAACCAATACGGATTGGGCGAGAACCTGCAACATCGTCAAACGGATGTCATTGTTGCAGACGACAACTATGTTCGCGCCGAAGGAATCCCGGCGGTAATGATAGCCCGCGAGGTATATGGCGGCCCGCACCTGCATCACACCGTGGAGGATGTCCCTGCCACGATGAGTAGCGGCGCAGTGGTAGATACAGTGAACATCGTCATGCTTGCTGTGTTCGAGTTGGTAAAATAGGAGCTAGATAAGTCGCTGTTTCGCCCGTGCTTTCAGCTCGTCCACCACCTTGCGCACATCCTGGCACCGCCCGCGGTCTACCACCAGCAAGGCATCCTCGGTATCAACAATCACTACGTTATTGATGCCGATGGTCGCTACCATGCGGCGACTTTCCGACCACACCACGCTGTTAGTGGTATCGATTTGTACCAATTCACCACGGATGGTGTTGCCGGCCGAGTCCTGTTCGATCAGCTCACCCAGGCCATGCCAGTCGCCGACGTCGCTCCAGCCCATGTCAGCCGGAACAACGGCCACTCGCTCGGCATTTTCCATCACGCCCGTGTCAATGGTGGCACTGGGCATGGTGCTCCAGACCTGGGCATGCACGCGCTCGCGGTTGCGACTATTCCAGGCGCGAGCGATTTCCGTCACGCCTGCCTGAATCTCCGGTTGCAGTCGCGCCAGTTCATTGGTGAGCGAATCGACGCGCCAGATAAACATCGACGCGTTCCACAGGAACCTGCCGCTTTCGAGATACTCCGTGGCAGTTTCGAGATCAGGTTTCTCCACAAATCGTGATGATTTGTAGGCGGTGCCTTCATCTCCAGTCACCCGTACCTCGGCGGTACGTTCAATATAGCCGTAACCGGTTTCGGGTCGGGTAGGCGTAAGGCCAATCGTGACCAGGTCGCCTAGTTTGGCAGCGCGAATCGCCGTGCGCACGGCACGATCGAAGGCATCGAGGTCGGTAACATCGTGATCGGCGGCAAAGCTCGCCATGATCGCGAGTGGGTCTTGTCGTTGAATCAAGGCATTGGCCAATGCCAGCGCTGGTGCGGTGCCGTTGGGCGTCGGCTCGATGATGATGTTGCCTTCGGGCAAGTCAGGGAGTTGGCGCGCAATCGCCGCTGCATGGGCTGGCCCACACACAACCAGCACCCGATCGGATGGGGTGAGTCTGGTGACGCGATCGAATGTTTGCTGGATAAGCGTGCGATCTCCCAGCAGAGGCAGCATAAACTTTGGTCGGGCAGCCCGGCTCAGTGGCCACAATCGGGTGCCCGAACCACCGGCCGGTATCACCGCCCAGAGATGATCAATATGTGATCCGTTCGTCGTCATGCCGCTCCCTTTTACATTGCGTGGCCGTCCGTTGCCATTCATTATAGGTCGCAGGGTTGCAAGGATCATTTGCGTGCGCCGACCGCCGCACTACGAGGAGAAAATAATGGGCAGATGCGATGTTTCCATCGTCAGACCGCGGTTGGATTCCAAGCCGTGGGGTGGCCGCAAGCTAGAGATCTTTGGCCTGCCGCTTCCGGAAGGGGAGAAGATCGGGGAGGCGCTGGTGACAGCCGACGATGCCCTGATTACGGCCGGTGTCGGCGAAGGTCAAACACTGGGGGATCTCGTGACGGGTGATCCGAATAGTCGCCTTGGCGCGCGCGGGATGGAAGCGGTTAGCGGCAAGTCGATCTTCCCGCTGCTGGTGAAACTGATCGATGCTGCGGAGAACCTCTCGATCCAGGTGCATCCGGACGATGCCCTGGCTGCGCCGCTGAACAAGCTTGGTAAAACTGAGGCCTGGTACGTGTTGGCGGCCGAACGCGCAGGCGCGTTGTATCTCGGGTTGGACGATGAGGTTGATACAGCCGCATTCATGCAGCATGCCCGGTTGCTTGATGGCACGTCGGCTGCCGACCTCCGTCGCGAGGATGCCCGCCTCGGCCAAACCTGGATGATTCCCGCCGGTACGGTGCATGCCCTCGGTGCCGGGGTGATGGTGTATGAGATTCAGCAGCCCAGCGATGTCACCTTCCGGCTCGACGACTGGGGGCGGGTTGATGCCCAAGGCAATCCGCGCGAGATGCACCTGGAAGCAGGCGAGGCAGCGATTCGTGCCGACCTGCGTCCCAACGAAATTCCCGCCATCCGCCTGGATCCGGCCGGTATGCGCCAGCTTTTGGCGGCCTGCCGGTATTTTGCCCTGGAGAAATTAACCCTGCCCGAGATGCAGACCGTGCAGGTTGGCGATGCCCATTCGCCCAATGTTGTCACTGTCCTGAGCGGTCAGCTTAACGTGGAAGGTCATGTACTCGTCGCCGGCGAGTCGGCAGTTATTTGGCCCGGCTCCGAACCGGTCGATTGCGCTGCTGCCGCCCACACCGTTGCGTTGCGCGCGTGGGTACCCGAAATCATTCGCGACCTTGCGGAGCCAGCGCGGGCCGCTGGAGCTCTCGAGAGCGATATCGCTGCGCTTGGCGGGATGACCGGGGATATCGAGGCAGCGCTGGCCTAAATACCGAGTTTGCCCTTCATCCAGTCCCAGGGCTGTGCTTGCGCGATGTGCAACATGTATTCCTGCCCAGCCTTGGGAATGTAAAGCACAAACAACCACCCGGCTATTCGCTTCCAGGTATCGAGCCGTACGCCGGGGAAGAACCGGTTGCGGAAAAGCACAAAGAGGAACCAGTTCTCGAACAAGTTGGGGAAGATGAACATTGTCGGTCGCCAGTCGGTGATTTCAAAAATCAACACGCCGATCAACCGATACACGAAAAGCACGATCGCGGTGAGGCGTGGCAACCGGTCTGTCCAGCTGAGCGCAACCCACAGTTCGAGGGAGAGGTACCAGGTATCCAGGAGTTTATCGATGCTGTGGTAGTGCGAACCCATTCCGCCTTCGCCAAAGAACTCCACAATCACGACATCCAGCGCGTCCAGCGCCATGGCGATGATGCCGCCCGGGAGCGGTCGCCAGAGAATCATCAGTGGCACAATCAGTCGCAAGCCTATGACAATCATTTGCCCTTCGGTCATGACCCTACCTCCACTTCCGGCACCTCGTTGTGCCCACGTTCCTCAGCGACAGCCATATACATCCGCACGGTTTCGCGGTTGCGAGCGTCGTTCGCCAGTCCCAGCCTCGCTAGCAGTTCGTTGATGTCATATCCCCTGGCGGCCATCGCAACAGCTGCGGTGTGTCGCAGCAACTGGGGCGTGATCTTGCGGTCTATGCCAGCAGCGGCGGCAACCCGATCGACCATGCCATTCACAGCCTGCGGGCCGTACGGGAAGAGAATGTCCTGTGGTTGCCGTTCTTCCAGGTATATACCGTAGATCGCACTGAAGGTGTCATCGGCCAGCAGCGTGCGTTGCTTGTTGAACTTGCCGGGGGTGTCGTAGGCAACCAGTACCTCTGGACCGGCGACCGGCGTGCGATCGATATGGTCGCGGCGCAGGGCAAGCAGCTCGGTGCGGCCCAGCCCAAGGTGCAACATCAACCAGATGGCTGGTGCACTCCACGGCTCGTCGGCGAGGGCGGCGGCCATCAGAGACTCCTGCTCGGTGTCGGTGAGGATCTCGGGGAAGCGGTGCTCGAGGGGATGTGGTGCGAAGTTTTCACTGGGATCGATCTTCAATACCTGCAAATCAGCAGTCAGGAACCGGAAAAACGCCTTCACGCTGGTGAGCCGGCGCTTGCGGGTGACCTTGTTGCTGGCTTCGGCCAGGTACAGGGCAATGTCGGTTTCGCTGATGCGGTTAATCGGTTTATCGGTAATGCGATGCTCCAACACCACCAGGTCGTAGGTGTAGCTGGCAACGGTATTGGCGGGTCGATCGAGTTCCAGCAGGTGATGGCGGAACCACATTCGGGCGATCGAGAGTGGAGTGTGCTGCGTTACGGGAGGGGCATCATTCAACAAATCGATCTGGGGCGCGTCGCTTTCGGGCGACAGGAACGAGAGTTGCTGCACGGAATCCGCGCCAGGTTGGGTGCGATCAGGGGCCATGTGCCGGAAACTCCTCCGGTGCGTACGAATGCATCCCGTTGAGATGAGCATAGCGGAACCATGCACCGAAATACACTACAAACCGCAGAGAGCAGGGAATCAACGCTCAAGAGGAGCGGGCGTTATGCTAATATCGTGATGAGAGTATAGCCCCGAAAGGGTATGGATTTCTGGCGAAATCATGGATGTTTTCAACGGCTCCGCTCGCCAGGAACAAGATGGGACTACATATGGGAGAGCTCGTCGTTGGGCGTCCGGCGCTACAGGTACGAACAGCACTTTCCGTACCGCTCGATATGATGAGCATGATGTCGCTGCTGTACCGGGCGGTACCAGGTAGCGGCCTCGATCCCTGGTTAATTGGTGTGCGCCGGGCCTTGCCTTGGCAACTGCAGGACGATCTGGATTTGCTTCATGGCTTTTCTGGTCGCTTGCTGTATTACATGGAAGAACCTGTGATGGCTTTCGAGCCATTGCGTGAAGATCGGGCTGAGGCAGGGATCGATGATTTACTCGATTTCCTTGATGGCCTGAGTGGGGAAGACTTCCGCGAGCTGGCCATTCGGGCGATTGATCGTGCCCATCGTGATCTCGGCACGGAACTGGTTGCTCCGTTGCCAGACGATGAGAACGGCTGGCGTCGCTACCTGGAGCCGGTGCTCACCACTGCCGATTCCAACGATGTAGTTGACCTGATGTTGCATCCGGAAAACCTGAAAACCCGCACCATTCGCCTCATTTCTGGTGTGTGGGAGGAGTTCTATCGCGACGAGTACGAGGGGCGTGCGGACGTATTGCGCGAGGCCGAGCTCGCAGCCCGCAGCGCCGCCAGCAAGGGCTTTGGTATGGCCTTCGCAGAGCTGACGGGTAATCGTTTGCCGGCAACCCTCGCGGCGGCCCTGAATGCAGCCAGCAGTGTGACGTTCATTCCTTCGGGTCACCTTGGCGATTTCGTCAGCTACATTAGCTACCCGCCCGAACTGGTGATCTTTTTCTCGGCGCAACACATGACCGGTAGTAGCATCCGTCACGCGCAGGGCGACGAGGTAGGGGAGATCCTGCCAGACGAGTTCGTCTCCACCGGTCAGCCCATGCCAACGCTGGAGTTAATGGAGAGCCTGCGGGCGCTCAGCGATGGCAACCGCATGCGCATCATCGATCTGCTCAGTACCGGCGAGTTATATGCCCAGGAAATTGTCGGTCGGCTTGGGATTGCCCAGTCGGCTGTATCGCGGCATTTGTCGCAACTGGAGCGCGCTGGCATCGTCCGGGTCGAGCCACGACGTGGGCTAAAGTACTACGTGCTCGATCGCGCCCACCTGCGCTCCATTGCCGAAGGCATTCTTTTCCGGGTGCAATAGCCAAAATTGGCCCGCATTTGCGAGAGTTTGTGAAATTTCATGCAATAGGGGTTGTCAACGCGATATCGCGATGATAAGATAATGCCAGAACAGAGAAAACGACTCACCTGGTTGCCTTAAGGCATGTGGTGATTGCACTTTGACAACCGAGATAGCTCGCCGCGCGTATATGCGCGTGACGCTGGGCACAAGACGAGGTAATGGCATCAACCCAGATACGTTCATTGGCCATTGCATCGTTCCTACCATTAGCCGCCAAGGGTGACGTTAGCCAGTCGCCAGGCATTATTTACCCTCTTCTTCCTTCACTAGTATGTTGATATCTTAGGGTATTGGCATCACTTCTACACTTTCCTCTCCGACGCTGTACCTGATCGCGGTACGGCAGGTATACCTCGGCAGCGATCGACAGAAGTTGACGCCCGGTGCAGATGCGCCGGGCGCAATTTTTTAACCGGCTTTTCCCGGCAGCATTGACTACTGCATAACGCACAATCCCCCTTGCGACAGCCATTCGCAAGGGGGATTTTTTGGTTATCTCATGTGCAGCATAGTGCTGGAGATTAGGTGCTGACAGCCTTCTTGTGTTCGCGCGGTTGCACCGGCAGTTGTTTCACACCTACCAGGCTGGGGCGGAAAATTGTGGCAATCTGGGCATCGAGCGCTGCTGCATCGCGTACGCGACCAACACGCTCATACGCATCCACGGCGATTTGCATTTGCCCGCGTGTGAGAGACCAGAACCCTGGCACGGCGGTGATATCCACTTCGTCGCAGCCGGCCGCGAAGGTGAAGTGCGTGCTGGCAACCTCGCTGGCGCCCGCGCGAGCAGCGCACAGACCACGCACCGCTTCATGTCGGGCAGTACGAACGTCGGCGGAGATCGGCGCTTCGTAGTCGCGCAGCTGCGGATGGCGGCGCCATTTGTGGCTCGATGCGTCGTGCTCGGGAACCACTGGCTTCATTAATGTCAGTCTTGGCCTTGCTGTAGAAATCGCAACCTTTGTTGCCGTCACGGGGGCCACAGGGCCCGAGATGAAGGTGTCGTCTTCATCGAGACCGATATAACGCGCGATGGCGTGTCCAATTCGCAGTACCATAGGCTCTGAATGCCTGCGACGTGTGCTCATGGTTTCCGTGATCCCCACTCAATCCCGCCTGGTTATGCGATGCGGCATTCCCCAATTCCGTATCACCCAGTGTTGTGACCAGATGTCACAAGGAGTTGGGTTGATCGTACCATGTTGCCTGTACGTACACAAGGAGTCTGGGTTAGGTTTGTGCTGTGGGGAAAGCTCCTAACCGGTTTGTGGAGAGACGCATGAATACTTCGCCGACACCAGTGCAACTCGCCACGGAACTGATGCGATCCGCCGAACGGATGGTGTTTTTTACTGGTGCCGGTATCAGCACCGAGAGCGGCCTGCCGGATTACCGCGGCCCGAATGGCGTGTGGACCACCGGCAAAATTCCAACGGTGGGCGATATGCCACGTTCGGATCGCGCCCGGCTCGATTTCTGGCAGCAGCGTCGCGCAATGTACCCGTACATGCGCTCGCGTCAGCCCAATGCCGGCCATGTTGCTATTGCAGAGCTGGTGGCAAGCCAGCAGGCGATTGCGGTGATTACCCAGAATATCGATGGCCTGCACCAGCGGTCCGGGATTCCAGCCGATCGCGTAATCGAACTGCACGGGTCAACGTTGCGGCTGCGCTGTGTACCCAACAGTCACTATGTGGATGGTGATGATGTGCAGGAACTGCTGGAGCAGGGTGTTATCGATCCGCGCTGTCCTGACTGTGGCGGCGAGTTGCGATCGGACACCGTGCTTTTCGGCGAATCATTGCCAAAGCCCGCGCTTGAAATGGCAGCCAGGGTATCCTCGATTGCCGATGTGATGGTGATTGTGGGAAGTTCGCTGGTGGTATATCCGGCTGCGCAGCTGCCGCAAATTGCGCGGGACCGCGGTGCGAAGCTGGTGATTATCGATCGCGCCGAGACCGCGCTCGATAGCCTGGCCGATGTCATCATTCGTGGCGAAGCCGGCACAGTGCTGGCGGACATTGCAGCCAGCCTGCTGGGAGAGAATGCGTGAGTGAGTTTCCAACCGAACATCCGGTGCGTGCATTGATCGCCCACAATTGCTTTGGCTGCGGTGCACTCAATCCGATTGGCCTTCACCTGACGTTTTACCGGATGCCTGGCGATGATTCGGTGTGGGCGCGATGGATGCCGACCGCCGAGTATGAAGGTTATGGCGGCATGATCCATGGCGGCATTATCAGCACGCTGATGGACGAGATACTGGCGTGGTCGCTCTACGCCCGGGATACCTGGGCCGTAACCGCGAAGCTCAACGTCACGTTTCGCAAGCCGCTGGAAGTGGGCAAGCCGGTGCGACTCATTGGTACCGTGGTGCGCGACCGGGGACGTATTATCGAATTGCATGGCGAGATTCACGACGAAGCCGACGGATCCTTGCTGGCCGAATCCGAAGCCACCTTTATGCGGGTGCCAGCTGCCCAGGCCGAACAGTGGAGCCAGCGTTACCTCACCGTACAGGAGTAGCAACCATGCGCGTGTACCTGGGTGGACCAATGTTTGTGGCGGCAGAAGTGCGGTACAACCTCTGGCTGGCAGGCGAGCTCCGCGCCGCCGGGTTCGAGGTGTATTGTCCCAACGAGAGCGAACCGATCAACGACAAAACACGATCCGATATCACGGCCCGCAAGATCTACGATGCCGATATCGCGGCCCTCGAGCACGCCCACGTGTATATCTGCCAGGTGAGTGAGGATTCCGGCACCAACTGGGAAGCAGGGTACATGGATGCCCTCAACAAGCATGTCGATCCGCATCGGTACCTTGGTGTGCTGGGTTTGGCTACCGATATCCGCCTACAGCAGGCACCCACACCAGAGCGGACTGGTGTTGATAACCAGGCGTTCTATGTGAATTCGTTTATCGTTGGTGGAATGCAGAGTTCGCTTGGCGTGGTGTACACCGAAGACGACCTGGTTGCAGAATTGCGGGAGATCGCTGCTCGTACCGGACTTTAGCCCGAGTCAGGCGCTCGGCCAGGTGGTTTCAGCATCCTGCTCCATCACCTGCGCGGCTTGATCCTGTGCGGTGGCTACCAACAGGTTCATCGCTCGCAGCAGGGCACCGACCGAATCGTCATCGAGCAGGAAAATCGCCAGTTCCGTTTCCGCATCTGTAAATGCGATCATCGCCGCGTCGTCCGCTTCTTCCGCCTGCCGTGAGGCCGCCTGGATCGCGGCAAGCCAGGCTTGCGCCTGGGCATTGGCTTTCTGGAGAAGGTCAAACAGCTCTGTCGCTGTATCGGATCGTAACTGTTCCGTATTGGCGGTGGTGAGCACATCCTCTGCTTGGGCTTCAATCGCGGCGGTGCTGGTTTGGCCCATTAATGCCCGATAGGTGCCCGGCGCGGTGGCGAGAATGAATCCGTATTCATCGGTGTTGGCGTGCGCCATAGGGCGAGGGCCGGGTGTATTGCGGCTGGCCGCCAGTTGCAGTGTTTCCAGGCCCGAATCGAAGAGTTCCTGACCGGTATGACCATCGGCGCCGGTGCGATTCAGCACATAGGTGTATACGAGGAAACCAGCCAGGCCGATACTGGTTTCCAGTGAGATCGAACTGATAGCGGCGTTGGCATCGCGTTTCATGGGCGAAAGATCGCGGGCGATATCCGCCGGAGCATCTTCAAGATCCAGCGCCTGCACCAAAAACTGGGCGGTGGCGGTCAGAAGTGCATCGGGCATGCTTTGGTTTTCGGTCATACTATCGATATCCTGAACCTCGAAAATGCGGGAATGCAGGTGTGCATCTACGTGATGAGGATACCAGTTTTCACCGCAACCCGATTTGAACCACCAGTGGAGACCAGCATGCACCTCACCGATGACCAGAAGCACCAACTCCTCGCAACCGCGCGCGATTTCGCTACCCGGGCGTATGTACCGTACTCGCACTTTCCGGTGGGAGCGGCCGTATTGGTGGAGGATGGGGTTGTTGTTGGCGGGGTCAATATCGAAAATGCCAGCTACCCGCTGACCATCTGCGGTGAGCGATCGGCTGTCGCCACAGCGGCATCGGCTGGCCATCGCACAATCTACGCGGTGGCGGTGAGCGCTCCCAAGGCACCCGCGACCACGCCGTGCGGTGCTTGTCGGCAGGTGCTGAACGAATTCAAGCCAGAGGGCGGCGATATGATCGTGCTGCTGGACGAAGGGAGCACCTGGCAGGAAACCACCCTTGCCGCCCTGTTGCCGTCGGCGTTCGGTCCGCGTGACCTGGAGCGAGCAGCAAAATAGAATCACCGGTTCCTGGTTGCATTTTGTGCATTTCCTAACAAGGGTTTCTTTTTCTGGACAACCCGTGGCATCATGCAGCAGTAAAATCGAAACATGCACGGCAACTGATGCCGTGCGTTTTTTGAGTGCGACTGACGCAAAGGGGGATTGCATCATGCCACGCGCTACGCGGCGGGAAATGGCCGGCTACCTGTCCACGGCCAAGGTTGCCAGAGAACTGGGGCTCACCCTTTATCTGGTAAAGGCCAGGATTTCGGAAGGTGTGCTACCGCAACCCACCCGGGTAAGCGACAATGGCGTCCTCCTTTTTGACGAAGATTGGTTGCGCGAGGCCAAGGCCATCCTCAACCGCAAGGCACTGCG
>DJVD01000138.1 GCA_002440805.1 Chloroflexi bacterium UBA6265 | reverse complement strand
CGGGCGATGACGAATTCAAACCGTCCGCCGTGGAGACAATCGAGGGCATCCGCCTCATCCACGAGGCACTACCAGAGGTGAACTTCACGCTGGGTATCTCCAACGTATCGTTCGGCATCAACCCGGCCGCCCGCAAGGTGGTGAACGCGGTTTTCCTCAACGAATGCATCAGGGCCGGGCTCACCCAGGCGATCATTCACCCGTCGCACGTGTTGCCGCTCTCCGAGATTCCCGATGAGGAGGTGGAACTTGCCCGCGACCTGGTGCTGAATCGGCGCGAGGACGCGTTGGCCCGGATCATCGACTTCTATGAAGGTCGCACCGAAGACGAGTCCAGTGGCGGCCCGGATCCGATGGTGGCCATGCCGGTGCGCGAGCGCCTGCATTACCGCATTGTGCATCGCAAGAAGGAAGGCGTGGAGAAGGACATCGACCAGGCTGTTGCCGAGAGTGGCGACGCCGTGGATGTGCTGAACAATGTGCTGCTGCCGGCGATGAAGGAAGTCGGTGACAAGTTTGGCGCCGGCGAGCTCATCCTGCCGTTCGTGCTCCAGAGCGCGGAGACGATGAAGAAAGCTGTCAACCAGCTCGAGAACTATCTCGAGAAGAAAGAAGGCAGCACCAAGGGCACCGTGGTGCTGGCGACAGTCTATGGCGATGTCCACGATATCGGCAAGAACCTCGTAAACACCATTCTTTCCAACAACGGTTACACCGTGCACGATCTCGGCAAGCAGGTACCGATCTCGAAGATCATTGATGCCGCCGTGGAACACAATGCGACGGCCATCGGCCTGAGTGCATTGCTGGTAAGCACCAGCAAGCAGATGCCGCTGGCGGTCAAGGAACTGCATCATAAGGGACTCAGTTTCCCGGTGATGATTGGTGGCGCGGCCATCAACCCGGCCTATGCGCACCGGGCGCTTTTCCCCGAGGAGAACTCCCCGTACGAAGCGGGTGTGTTCTACGCCAAGGATGCCTTCGAAGGACTCAGCATCATGGATCAGATCGTGGTGCCCGATCAGTTGACGGAGCTGAAATCTGCCACGATGGAGCGCGCGCTCAAGACGTTGAACAAGCCAACCCGCGAATCGTTCCTGAACACGGCCGATGCCAACGACACCGCCCGCTCCGACACCCGGATTGTCGACCCGGCGACTCCGCCGTTCTGGGGTGTGAAGGAAGTGCGAGATGTACCGCTGGCCGAGATCTGGCCGCACATGGATATGAAGACCCTCTTCCGCCTGCACTGGGGTGGCAAGGGTGTGAAGGGCGAGGAGTGGGAGAAGCTCCAAAACGAGGAGTTCTTCCCCCGCCTGGAAGCCATGCAGAAAGATGCTGAAGAAGCCGGCTGGCTGGAGCCACGCGTACGCTACGGCTACTTCCCCTGCGCCAGCGACGGCAACGACCTGGTGATTTTCGATCCCGAAAACCACGATGTGGAACTGGAGCGGATGACCTTCCCGCGCCAGCCGAATCGCGAGCGCCTTTGCCTGGCCGATTACTTCCTGCCGATAACCGATGGTCGCAAGGACGTGGTGGCATTCCAGATTGTGACGATGAGCGAGCATGCCACAACCCGCACCGAGGAAACCCAGGCGCGGGGTGATTACAGCGAGAGCTACTTCAGCCATGGGCTCAGCGTGAGCGCCGCCGAAGGCCTTGCCGAATACATGCACCAGCGCACCCGCGCCGAATTGGGCATCGGCGAAGAAGGTGGCAAGCGCTACAGCTGGGGCTACCCGAGCTGCCCGGACCTGGAACATCACGCGATCGTCGAACGCCTGCTCGATCCTAACAAGATCGGCGTACAGGTGACCGAGGAGTACATGTTCAGTCCAGAGCAGACCACGGCAGCGATCGTAGTGCCCCACCCGGATGCGAAGTACTTCGCCCTGCTCCGCACCGGTGGAGCGATGGAACCTGCCGCCGCCGTGCCGGATAGCGCCGCCGACTAACTTTGGCGCACATTAATGAGAACGGACCGGTGCAATGTGGTGCACCGGTCCGTTCTCGTTAATGGTTGAGGCGATATGATGGAGAACGATGGCACGATGGACAACCTTCCACCTCCCCTTGATTCGAACGTAGCAGTCAGGACATCCCATGAAGCCCCACGATCCCAAAGAAAGCTTCAACGCTGATGTGGCGGGACGGTATGACAATGATCTGCGTGGCGATGAGGATGCGGCCGTGGCCTTCCTCGCGGAACTGGCTGGACATGGCCCGGCGCTGGAGCTCGCGATCGGCACCGGTCGCATTGCCCTGCCGCTTCGGGAATCCGGCGTGCGCGTTGACGGCATCGAACTCTCCGAAGCGATGGTCGATCGCCTGCGGCAAAAGCCCGGTGGCGCCGAGGTTGATGTCCGCATCGGCGATATGACCGCCACGTCTATGGATCGTACCTATCCGCTCGTCTATCTCGTCTTCAATACCATCTTCAATATCCAGACACAGGACGGGCAGGTTGAGTGCTTTCGTAACGCCGCCCGACATCTTGATGGCGACGGGGTGTTCGTGATTGAGGCGGCTGTGCCCGACGCGTGGCTGCCAACCGATCGCTACGCGGTGCCGGAAAAAGTGACCGGAGATTCGGTCACGCTGGATGTGTGCCTGTACGACCCGATTACGCAAATCCTGCATGAGAATCACGTGACGATCAGCCAATCCGGCATCCGGATGGGGCCAATCGCCTGCCGGCTCGCATGGCCGGCGGAACTCGACCTGATGGCGAAAATCGCCGGACTGAAACTGGTCGATCGCTGGGGCGGCTGGCAGAAGCAACCCTATACCGGCCGGGACCTGCACGTGTCGGTCTATGCCAAGGCATAGTCCATCGAGAAAACGACAATGGCCGGATGGTGATCACCATCCGGCCATTTGGTTGCGTTTGGCTAGGCGGATTCGAGTTCGCGCTTGAGCTGGTCGAGCATCATCTCCCAGCCATAGCGGGCGCCGCCGAGTTCCTGGTGGGCGCCGGTGCGGAAACCGCTCTGCTCCAGGTGGAGCGAGGTGGAACCTTCGCCTGATTCCTTCAGCGTCCAGGTCACAACTGTTGCGTGTGGAACATCGTCTTGCCCGAGCGTGCTCCAGGTATAGGAGAGTGTGTTGGGCTCATCGACTTCAGTAACCTCGCAATCGATCACGCCATCGTAACCTGGGGCATCCTTGAACTGGAAGGTGTGACCGACCTCTGGCTTGAAATCGTTGGTCTTGAACATCATCCATTTGGATAATGTCTCCGAGGTGGTAAGGGCGTTCCAGACAGCGGAAATCGGGCTGTTCAGCTCGATATCGAGGACGACAGATTCGCTCATGGTTGTTCTTCCTCCAACAGGCTCTTGAGTCGGGTGATTCGCGCATCCCAAAACTGCTCGTAGTGTGCAACCCAATCCCGAATTTCCTGCAATGGTTCCGGAATCAGGCGATAGCGTGTTTCCCGGCCGACCTTGTGCTCGCTCACGAGGCCCGCTTCCTTCAGCACGTTCAGGTGCTTGGAGATGGCCGTGCGCCCCATTGGGAATGCGGCGGTAAGCTCGTGCAACGGCAACTCATCGGCACTGGCCAGCATGCGAATAATCTGGCGACGCGTTGGATCGGCCACTGCACTGTAGACATCTCGCATCGGCCGACCTCCGGTTACGGACTATCCATTCGTCGTCGTTGCGCACCGACCCGAATGGGACACCGTTTGGTGTCCCATTGATAATATGCCACCAAATGGTGTCATGTCAAGAGGTGAAATGATAACGCTTCAATCGGCCGGAACTGCGGCCACAGCCGGGCGCGGCCAGAAGCTCCAGGCCAGGAAGGCGACAGCGGCAAGAGCGCTTATTGCCAAAACCGAGAGGTAAATCACCAGGCTCAGTTCACCCACACCGTTATCGCCAGCAGGGGGTGCGTATGCAGCGCCATAGTAGGAGGCAACGGTCTCCTCATCGTTGCGATTGCGGTAGAAATCGAGGTAGGGCACGGCCAGCACCAGATCGTAGGCGAGGAAGCTGGCGAATCCCGCCTCCCCATAAATCCAGAGTGGATGCGCGAGGATAAACAGGAACAATCCAGCAGCGCTGAGGAAGATGATGCCGGCTACGGTCGAGTTCTCGGGCGAAATGGTCCACGGGAAGATATCTTCCACCTGAAACAAAAGTGCGGTACCAAGTGGGATCAGCAGCACGCAAAACCCGACAAAGACCACGCGGACGATCTTTGGCAGCTGGCGGGTATCACGAACCGGGATGGTACGAAGAAACCGGCCGACCACCGTCCATGCCAGGCCGAAAAGGACAAACGCAATACCTGGCGCAATCAGGTCGCGATTATCGCCATCGCGGCTCAGCCACAGCAGGTAGAGTCCGAGCGGCGGCGTGGCCGTGGAGAGATTGAACGCCGCCGCCCGCAGGGCTCCCGGATCATCGCGAGCCATCGGCCACACGATAAGCGCCGCCGTGGAGGCGACGATTGAAGCGAGGAAGATGTACGTCATGCGAACATCTTCCAGCGGCCAAAGATCAGTCGCCCAGCCTGCATCAAGATACAGTCCGATCCCGACTGGCACCTGTGCAGCCAGAATGGCGACCATCAACCACCGGAGAGCGGAAAGCCGGTTAGCCGGCGCGTCATTGTTCGAAAACTGCGGCAGCGCAGACGTCGACATAGGACTCCCCATTCCTCGTAACACGTATTCAGTTTTCGCATCGTAGCAGATTTATCGACCGTTATGTCAATTCTCTACGACGATTTCCTGGTTCAGGTTTACGCCCGTTTCGGCTCCAGTCGCGGGATGGCGTGCTCGGCCAACATGGTCACCATGCCGCTCGTATAGGGCGGCGTGAGATAAAAGACCATATGGGTAACACCGGCATCGATAAAGGCCTGGGCCTCGGCCACACCGGCATCGAGATTCTCGAAATCGATGCGGCGCTGGGCGCTGAGTTCGATCTCGGCGAAATCGCGACCAACATCCTCGCAGTGTTGCTTCAGCACCTCCACCTTGTGAACAAATGTCTCGAGGTCGCCCCCGGCGTAGTTCCAGATGTTGGCATGTTTGGCCACGATTTTCAGGGTGAGTTGCTCGCCACTGCCACCAATCAAGATCGGCGGACCCGGTTTCTGCACCGGCTTGGGGCTGAGGCGGGCGCCGTGAAGCTGATAGTACTTGCCATCGTAATCCACGGTTTCCTGGGTCCAAAGCGCCTTGCTGATCTCGATCGCCTCCTCCAGCATGCGCAGGCGCTTGCCGGGTGTAGGCAGTTCGACATTACGACTGCGATGCTCGAACTCGTTCCAGCCGGCACCATCGCCGAAGTCGACCCTGCCGCCGCTGATCACATCCACAGTGGCGGCCATTTGGGCATGCAAGGCGGGATCGCGATAGGTATTGCAACCGGTGAGCAAGCCAAGTCGCAGCCGTTTGGTATGGGCAGCCAGGGCGGAAAGCATGGTCCAGCCCTCAAAGCAATCGCCGATGCCGTCCGGGTTATCGATGGGGTTGAGGTGATCGAAAAGCCAGCCGTGAGTAAAGGCGGGGATATCCTCAGCTTCCTGCCACACGGTCAGAATCTCCTCCCAGGTGGAATGCTGCTGGGCGGTTTTGAATCCGAATCGAAGATCGTGCATCAAATTCTCCTTGTCACTCTGGTGGGACTACCTCACCAAGCCTACTCCCCGGGCGCGTCATCGAACATCAATTCAATGCCGTACTGCGGTGCCAACTCATGAATTCGCGCAATATGTTCCGGTGTCTCCCCGGGAGGAGCATCGCCCATCGATCCCGGCACACCAACGCTTTCGAAGAATCCTTCAAGTCCGGCCGGTACCAGCAGGGTCAGGAAACGGACAGGAGACTGACTGGCATTATGAAACCGGTGCGGCACCCCCCTGGGCAAGTGAATAAATCCGCCCGCCGGAACGACAGAGGTATGGTCTCCCACCGTTACCTGCAGGTTTCCCTCCAACACCCAGAATGCCTCATCTTCGCGTCGATGAATGTGAGTGGGTGGACCGCCATCGGGCAGCACATACGATTCGGTAAGGGTGTAGGCCCCACCGGTTTCATGGCCCCTGGCAACGAATCTGATCAACTCGTCCACCACCCACATCTGATCGCCCTCGCGCGGTGAAACCAGAAAACCCGAAGATTCCATGATTACTCCCCTATGCCGCAATGTCAGATTCCGATGTGATGTCGCTCCATTGTATAGGACGCATCCTCGATCTCAGTCAGGGACCCCACCCATCCGCAACATCGGAGAAGCCACACGTAAGTCGACTCTGTATGATGTACGTACTTAACCGATAGACGTTCAGGTTGTGATGCTGAAAGGATGCTTGTATGGCAGGCGTACGCGTGTTGGTTGGTACCGCCAAGGGTGCCTTTATCCTAACCTCCGATGAAAACCGTACAAACTGGGAGATCAGTGAACCTCAACTACCGGGCGCCGAGGTGTACCACATCAAGGGATCACCGCTAAACCCGGACCTGATCTGGGCAAGCCAACCCAACGACTGGTTCGGCCA